>NZ_NFKB01000003.1:0-131773 GCF_002160175.1 Faecalibacterium sp. An192 | reverse complement strand
TTCGAGAGGCTGAAAGAGGCGGCCACTCATGAGTAACCAGCGTTTACCTGCCCTTACGACAGGCACCGAGACCGTTGTAAAAAGGGCGTTCTAAGCTAACCTCCCACACGGAGAAGCGGCGGTCTTGAGAAATCAAGGCCGCCGCTTCTCTTGTGATGTTTGCCGATAGATAGAATAGAGTGATGATACTTATGGAAGTAAATTTGCGGGAACTATATCCCGGCATATATCAGAAGGATGTTCACGTCGATATACCGAACGAAATCATGGAGGTGATAAGCGCCGCCCAGCGGGCAGACATTGCGTATGAGCGCCAGATGTACCGCTATAACGCCCATTATTCGTTGGACATACAGGACGGTCTGGAACATGAGACGCTTGGCTTTTCCCTGACCCCGGAAGCTGTGGTGGAACAGAAGCAGCAGAGGGAATGGCTGCTGTGTGCCGTAATGTCGCTGCCTCCGACGCAGGCACGGCGGCTCTATGCCAGGTTCTACTTGGGGATGAGCGTTGCAGAGATTGCCGAAGCCGAGGGCGTGGGCCGGGTCCGTATCAGCAGCAGCATCCGGCGCGGCATACAGCGCCTGATGGTGATGTTGGAAGGAGGGCAAGGAAATTAAGGGAGCCAAAAGGGCAGGTGCCGTGCGGCATCTGTCTTTTCTATTTTATTATATCATGAAAATTTGAAAACCAAATGGAGCATTTTCAATCTATATAGAGTGGCAAACACCGATTGGTGTATGATAGTATAACGAATGCGAAAATTTGCCCATATTTTTAGGCAAAGAGTTAGCAAATCCTAACTTCAGAAGGAGGACTAAAAATGGAAGCGAAGAATAAAAAGCTCCAAGCAAAAGACCTCATCAATGTTGGCGTATTTACTGCCATCTACTTTGTCATTTTCTTTGTTGGCATGATGTTGGGATATATTCCCATTTTCATTCCGCTGCTGGGACTGGTGTGTCCTATACTATGTGGGATTCCATTTATGCTATATTTAACGAAAGTCAAAAAATTTGGCATGGTTTCATTGACGGGTATTATATTGGGGCTAATCAATGTGCTGATAGGAGCAGGCGTACTGGTGCTGATTTTTGGTGTCATTTTTGGCATTTTAGGAGATCTGGTTCTAAAGGCTGGAAAGTATCAAAGCTGGAAATGTACACTTCTGGGAAATGGCGTGTTTTCACTGTGGATTATGGGATACGTAAGTCGTATGTTTCTTACCCGTACTGAATTTTTTGCATTCCTCGAAAGCAACTATGGCGCTGAGTATACAGCCACTCTTGCTTCCTATACACCCAACTGGATGTTCCCTGTGTTGTTTGTGGTAACTTTCATTGGTGGTATTTTGGGCGCACTGCTCGGAAAAGCGGTATTAAAGAAACATTTTGAAAAAGCGGGGATTGCCTAAATGAGTGCCGCAGAAGAATTGAAATTTGAACACAATTCTTTGATCCCGGTTGACCCGCGAACAAAAATATTTTTAACGGTCACAGTCAGCACAATCACGATGGCAGGTGGCACAGGAGGCATCATGAATGTAATCCGGCCATGCTTGGTAGCCTTGCCGGTGATCCTGTTGCTGCTGTCACAAAGATGGAAAGCGGCAATAAGATTTTCTGTTACATACATGGTTCTCTATGGGCTGGAAATTGCAGTTATTCCTATGCTTACAGGAATATGGAATTTTATCTTGAATGCTGCCAGTGGAATCTACACGCATATGCTTCCAGGGTTTGTAATGGGTTATTACTTGATTTCCACAACAACTGTCAGCGAGTTTGTAGCAGCTATGGAGCGGCTCCGTGTGTCACAGAAAATTGTGATTCCAATTTCTGTGGTTTTTCGCTTTTTCCCTACAGTTAAAGAAGAATATGCCGCCATTCGTGATGCTATGAAGATGAGAGGTATCACAACGTTCCGAAGCCCAATCAAAATGCTGGAATACCGCATGGTTCCGTTGATGATTTCAGTTGCAAAAATTGGCGAGGAATTGTCTGCGGCTGCGCTGACAAGAGGACTTGGCTCACCATGTAAACGTACAAATATTTGCAAAATAGGATTTGGACTGTTGGACATCCTTTTTATTCTGGTGGCTGTCCTTGGTTGGGTGAGCTTTTTTCTGAAATAAGGGAGGACACCAGTGATTGAGCTGAAAGAAATCAACTTTCGCTATACTGGAGGAGAAAATACAGGTGGATTGGAACATATCAACCTTGTAATTCCAGATGGTCAGATCGTACTTCTCTGCGGGGAGTCGGGTTGCGGAAAAACAACTCTTACACGGCTGGTAAATGGTCTGATTCCCAATTACTATGAGGGCGAGTTGAGCGGCGAAGTCTTGCTGGATGGAAAAAACATCAGCTCTCTTCCCCTCTATGAAACCGCAAAATATGTAGGGAGCGTATTTCAAAATCCCCGCACGCAGTTTTTTACTGTAGATTCTACCAGTGAACTGGCATTTGGCTGCGAGAATCAAGGACTCCCTGAAGAAGAAATCGTTCAGCGGGTCAAAGCAACAGCAAGAGAGTTTGGAATTGACGATTTAATGGGCAAAAACATCTTTTCACTGTCAGGCGGAGAAAAGCAGAAAATTGCCTGTGCCTCTGTGTCTACCAGTGATCCGCCTATCATTGTTCTGGATGAGCCATCTTCGAATTTGGACATTGCGGCTACCGAAGATTTACGCCGCATGATTCAGGTATGGAAAGAACAAGGAAAAACCGTTGTGATCGCAGAACATCGTCTCTATTATCTGAAGGGGCTGATAGATCGTGTTCTCTATTTGAAGGACGGGAAGATTGAAAAGGATTATCCAGCTTCAGCGGCTCTCAATCGGTCTGTGATGGAACAGGTGGAAATGGGCTTGCGGCCTTTTGACCTTAGCGCGTTCCCTGTAACAGCACATCCGACTGCCAGCGGAGGGGTTATCGAATGTGAGAACTTCCATTTTGCTTACACAAAGCAAAGAGATGCCCTTGACATTGACAGCCTGACATTACCGCAAACAGGTGTCATTGCGGTCATTGGCCACAATGGAGCGGGAAAATCCACCCTGGCACGCTGCCTCTGCGGATTGGAAAAGCATTGCAAAGGCATTGTGAAACTGGATGGAAAACAGTATAATAGGAAGCAAAGACTATCCCTGTGCTATATGGTCATGCAGGATGTCAATCATCAGTTGTTTACCGAGAGTACCGAGGAAGAAATGATGATCAGCATGGCAAAGCCAGACGCTGCTTATGCGGACGAAACACTCAATCAACTGGATTTGCTGCAGTTTAAGGAACGTCATCCAATGTCGCTTTCAGGCGGGCAGAAGCAAAGAGTAGCGATTGCTACAGCCCTTGTTTCTGAACGCAAAATTCTGGTGTTTGATGAACCGACCAGCGGGTTGGATTTGAAGCATATGAAAGAGGTGGTCAGAGAATTATTGGCAATCCAGGGTACGGGGAAAACTTCTCTGGTCATCACCCATGACTATGAGCTGATTGTAAGTTGTTGCAGTTATGTTCTGCACTTGGAACATGGCAGAGTCGAGGAACAGTATCCATTGGATGCTGTTGGTGTGCAGAGGCTAAAAGCCTTTTTCGGCCAGAATGAGGTGACGGCAAATTGAACAAGAACGATGAGTTTTTTGCACAGCAGCATTTACATTTGATTTGCCGTGATGAATCCTGCTCAGTCTACCAGATGAAAAACGAGACAGGCGACGGCACCGTTACTTTTTACGAGGTATATCCTGGCATCGGGGTCATGTACAATGACTTTCATATGGCCAGCTGCCCGGCGCGCCACTTTGACAATGCGCGGAATATTGGTATCCACCATTGCAGGGAGGGCCGTATTGAGTGGCAGGTGAGCGGCGGGGCCTATTTGTATCTTGCATCGGGCGATATTATGCTGGAAAGTTCGGCAACAGAAAATAAGCGTTGCAGTTTTCCCATAAGCCATTATCACGGAATTACAATCACCATCTCTGTTGAAGAAGCGATGGCGGGAATAAGCGATTTGCTTGCGTTGTTTTCCATTGACCTGGAGCAAGTGGAAAAGCAATTCGCTCTGCATACACGGCCATTTATCATGCACGGGGACTCTGTGCCCGACCATGTGATCTCGGAGTTATACCAGGTGCCAGAGAATATCCGCCTGGAATATCTCAGGGTAAAAGTTTTGGAGCTGTTGGTCACATTGAGAACGGTTGACCCAACGGTTTTAGGGGTGGAGCGCCCCTATTTTTACAAGTCGCAGGTGGAAAAAGTAAAGGCTATCATGGCCTTTATGACAAGAGAGCCGGAGCGGCATTTTACAATGGAAGAACTGTCCGAAAGGTTTGATATTTCGACTTCTGCCCTGAAACAATGCTTTAAGGGTGTGTATGGTACGGCGATCTATACCTATATGCGAAACTATCGCATGGATTTGGCAGCATCTCTCCTGACACAGACGAACGAACCTATAACGGTCATTGCCGGAAAGGTAGGCTATTCCAATACAAGCAAATTTTCTGAGGCTTTCAAAAAAGTAAAGGGCAAAACGCCATTGGAATATCGAAAAATAAAAATCTAAATGGAGCAAAATACAGCCGCACAGAGTGGCAGGCGAAGAAAACACTTGTCATAATAAGAGAGTATCAAGGTGATTGGTACTCTCTTATTATTTTGTTTCGGGAGGAAAAGAAATGAAGCAGAAAAGCTGGATTTCGATTGTGTTTTCCTTCGCTTCACAATGCCGGGGCAAGATAGCGCTGTCGGTTGTGTGCGCAATCATCAGCGTGGCGGCAGGGTTGGTGCCTTATTGGAGCGTTTACCAGGTCATTACGCTCTTTATCGGCGGATCGCCTGAAATGGCGGTGGTTTGGAGATGGTGCTGGATTGGACTGGGCGCTTATGCGGTGCGCTTTCTCTTGTATGGGATCTCAACAAGTTTGTCACACATATCCGCTTACACCATTTTGGAGAATATTCGCCTGGCTCTTGCCCAGCGTCTGATGAAGGCCCCCTTGGGGACGGTCATGGGCGAATCTGTAGGAAAACTGAAAAGCGTATTGGTTGACCGGGTGGAAACCATTGAGCTGCCCCTGGCCCATATGATTCCAGAGTGCAGTTCCAATTTACTGCTGTCGGCGGCTGTTTTTATCTATTTGGCCTGTATTGACTGGCGGATGGCCTTGGCTATGCTGGTGACGATTCCATTTGCTCTTGTTGCCTTTGCTGCGATGATGAAAAATTTCAACAAGCTCTATGCCGACTACATGGAATCCAGCAATTACGTCAATGGGGTCATTGTAGAGTATGTAGAGGGCATCGAGGTCATCAAAGCCTTCAATCAGTCCTCCAGTTCCTATGAGAAGTTTGCCAAAGCTGTCCAGTCCTTTAAGGATTACACCCTCAAGTGGTATCAGAGCAGCTGGAAAGGGATGAATTTCATTACCGCGGTACTTCCCTCAACCTTTTTGGGAACGCTTCCCGTTGGAATGTACCTGTATTGGAAAGGGACCCTTGCGCCTCAGGACCTTGTGATCTGCCTGATTCTCTCTCTGGGCATTGTGGGGCCTTTGATGAACTTCACTACCTATATCAACGAAACAAAGGAAATCGAATATGCCGTGCATGATGTAGACAAACTGCTTCATGCGGAAGAACTGCCGGATACCGGCAGCCCGGCAGAGATTCAATCAAAGGAAATTGTGCTGCACAACGTCTCTTTCTCTTACGATAAAGAGAGCAGCAAACAGGCCCTTTCCCATGTTGACTTAAAAATCCCGGAAGGTAAATTTACCGCGCTTGTGGGTCCGTCTGGTGGAGGCAAGTCCACCATTGCCAGGCTGATTGCCCGTTTCTGGGATGTAGACGGCGGGAAAATCACCATCGGTGGCACGGATATTCGGAATATGCCGCTGTCCCAGCTTACGGACCTTGTCAGCTTTGTCACGCAGGACAATTTTCTGTTCAACTGCTCCATCAAGGAAAACATCCGGTTGGGCAATCCAAAGGCGTCGGACGAAGAAGTCTATGCGGCCGCAAAAGCAGCTTGCTGCGACACATTTATCCGGGAACTGGAGCATGGTTATGATACGGCGGCCGGAGATGCCGGCAACCGTCTGTCCGGTGGCGAAAAGCAGCGCATTTCCATCGCCCGTATGATATTGAAGAACGCCCCCATCGTTATTTTGGACGAGGCTACCGCCTTCACCGATCAGGAAAACGAGGAAAAAATTCAGAGGTCTATTGCAGCCCTGACAAAAGGCAAAACGCTGCTGGTGATCGCGCACCGTCTGTCCACCATTAAAAACGCCGACCAAATCATTGTTTTGCAAAACGGACAGGTAGAGAATATCGGTACACATCAGCAGCTTTTGGATGGAGATTCCCTCTATCGGGATATGTGGCAAGCGCATATCGGCGCTCAGAACTGGTCGGCCAGTTCCGGGAAAGGGGGCAACTGATATGTTCCGTATTGTGAACCGGCTGATCCGCTGGACAGGCCGTTATCAACGGCGCATTTACATCGGATTCATCTACGCTTTTATCCACAGCATTTTTACGGCTGTCCCCATTATGCTGGCCGCGAAGGGACTCAGCGCCGTGCTGGATGATTTCAATGGTATCAAGCCATTGGAGAGCCGCGACATCTGGCTCATGCTGGGAGCCATGATCGTGGCGGTATTGGGCAGATACCTGTTCTCTTATCTTCGCGCCATCACACAGGAAAGTGTTGGCTATGAAGCCACCGCCGATGAGCGGATACGGCTGGGCGATATTCTGAAACGGGTGTCTCTGGGCTTCTTCCATAAGAACAACATGGGAGAGTTGACCGCGGCGGTGACCACAGACCTCTCATTTATGGAGATGTATGCCATGAATATGGTCAACACTGTGGTCAACGGCTACATCACCGTCATCGTTTTGATTCTGTTTTTGGCATTTTACAGCTTTCTTGCTGGTGGGATAGCCCTGGCTGGCGTCCTTTTGTCTGCTCTGTTCCTCCATCTGCTGGAGGCCCGCAGCCGTCAGAACGCTCCTGTTCACCAAAAAGCGCAGGATGATATGGTGGAAAGCACAATCGAATACCTGCGCGGTATGCAGGTGGTGAAAGCCTTTAAGCAGGAAGGGGTGTCCATTGCCGGTATTCGCAAGGCGTACAACGACAGCAAAAATATCAACATCAAAATCGAAGTGGAGTATATGCCATTCAACTGCCTGCATCTGTTTTCACTGAAGGCAGCTTCAATGGCCATTGTCGCCGCGGCTGCGCTGTTGACCTGTCAAGGCAGCCTGGAACTTCCCACCATGCTTATGCTGGATATGTTTTCCTTTATGATTTTTGGCAGCGTAGAAACCATGAACAATGCCGCTCATGTCCTGGAAATCATTGATGCTACGCTTGATAAACTGGACAACATTGAACGCGCCGACATCATTGACAAGGATGGAAAGGATATTCCTTTGAAGAACACGGACATCGCGTTTCGCAATGTAACTTTCTCCTACGATAAAGTGCCGGTCCTGCAGAATATCAGCTTCTCCATCCCCCAGGGCAGCACCACGGCTATCGTGGGTCCATCCGGCAGCGGCAAGACCACCATCTGCAACCTGATTGCCCGTTTCTACGATGTGGACAGCGGTGCGATTACAGTGGGCGGCGAGAATGTTCAGAACATGACCTGTGACAGCCTTCTTCGCAATATTTCCATGGTCTTTCAGAAGGTCTATCTGTTCCATGATACCATTGAGAATAATATCCGGTTTGGAAACCCTCGTGCAACACAGGAGGAAATCATAGAGGCAGCCCAAAAGGCCCGGTGCCACGACTTCATTATGTCACTGCCGAAAGGTTATCAGACCGTGGTCGGAGAGGGCGGTTCTACCTTATCCGGCGGCGAAAAGCAGCGCATTTCGATTGCCCGCGCCATCTTAAAAAACGCCAGCATTGTCATTCTTGACGAGGCAACCGCAAGCATTGACCCCGAAAATGAACATCTGATCCAGCAGGCCATCAGCGAGTTGACCGTTGGAAAGACGGTCATTGTCATTGCCCACCGCCTGGCAACCATCGAACACGCCGACCAGATTCTGGTAGTAGACAAGGGGCAAATTGTTCAAAGCGGAACGCACCGGCAGCTTGTTCAGCAGGAAGGTCTTTACCGGCGATTCATCACCATCCGTGAACAGGCTGAGGGGTGGAGCATCTAAAAAAGTTCGGGCGTTGTATCAATAACCAGCGAATACCTGCCCTTACGACAGGCACCGAGACCGTTGTAAAAAGGGCGTTCTAAGCTAACCTCCCACACAGAGAAGCGGCGGTCTTGAGAAATCAAGGCCGCCGCTTCTCTTGTGCTGTTTGCCGATAGATAGAATAGAGTGATGATACTTATGGAAGTAAATTTGCGGGAACTGTATCCCGACATATATCAGAAAGATGTTCACGTCGATATACCGAGCGAAATCATGGAGGTGATAAGCGCCGCCCAGCGGGCAGACATCGCGTATGAACGCAAGATGTACCGCTATAACGCCCATTATTCTTTGGACATACAGGACGGTTTGGAACATGAGACGCTAGGCTTTTCCCTGACCCCGGAAGCTGTGGTGGAACAAAGGCAGCAGAGGGAATGGCTGTTGTGTGCCGTAATGTCGCTGCCTCCGGTGCAGGCACGGCGGCTCTATGCCAGGTTCTATTTGGGGATGAGCGTTGCAGAGATTGCCGAAGCCGAGGGCGTGGGCCGGGTCCGTATCAGCAGTAGCATCCGGCGTGGCATACAGCGCCTGATGGTGATTTTGGAAAGATAGCAAGGAAATTAAGGGAGCCAAAAGGGCAGATGTCGTGCGGCATCTGCTCTTTCTCTTTTCTCAAGTGGACGCTGGTATAAGGAGATTGCTTTTCGGCGTTAGATAGTGTATAGTTACATACAAGAGGGTTAGTGCGAACTAATCAAATGCGGCTGCAAATCAGCTCAGGAGGAACGCATCATGCCGAGTATTCCCTTCAACCCAGATTGGTACGGCCCCGGGGCGTCTGTTGTGGCCCGGGACGGCGCTTGCACCGTCATCGACTACGGCTGCCCGGGTAAGGGGCTGGTCAAAAGCTACCAACTGTTCGACGGCGTCCAGATCTGCTTTCTGGATTTTGAGACCGACGCGGTGCTTCCCTCCCAGACCTTCAACGCCGAGATTCTGGAGGTCACCTGCTGCCGCGGCGGCCGCTACGAGAGTGAGTATGCAGACCACACCGTGTCCTACCTGCCGGAGGGCTGCTTCAGCGTGGCGGGGACGGCGCGGCTGCCGGTGTCCTTTTCCTTCCCGCTTGGAAAGTATGCGGGTACCAGCCTTGTGGTGGACGGGCAGGCCCTTTCAGCTTCCACCTGCTGGCTGTTGGAGGCGATGGCCATCGACCCGGCCCAAATTAGACGGGACCTGGGGACAGAGAAAAGCTGTTATGTCAGCGCCGCGCCGGAAGAGCTGCAAGATTTATTCGACGGGCTGGACTGTGCCGGCCGGGCGGGGGACGTGCCGGCGTTGCGGCTGGGGGCCCTGGAACTGCTGCGGGCTGTGGCCAGACTGACCCCGGCGGCGGGGTGCGACGCGGCTTACTTTGACAAAAAGCAGATCCAGAAAGTGAAGGAGATTCGTGCCCATCTGATTTCCCATTTGGATGAAAAAGTCCCGCTGGAAACCCTTGTCCGGCAGGCACACATGAATCTGTCGAATTTTTATATGGTTTTCGCTCATATTTACGGCGAAAGCCCCTATGCCTACCTGAAACGGTACAAGATGAACCTGGCGGCCCAGATGCTGGCCCAAAGCAAGCAGAAAATCGGGGACATCGCCCAGGCTCTGGGGTACAGCAACGCAAGCAAGTTCGCAAAGGCGTTCTTCTCGGTGTATGGCGTCCTGCCCAAAGACTACCGGAAAAAGGGCTGAAAGTAGCTGGCACCTTTGGGCTATTTTGAGCGCAGGACCAAACAGATGGAGTAGAAACCAGCGGCGGGGGCTGTTACAATGGATGGCGCAAGTTAGTAAGTTCTAACCTGCGTCATTTTCATTGAAGGAGGTTTCACCCCATGTCAAAAGCAAATGCAAAGCCAAAGACGGGTTTGGCCCGCTGCATGGAACTGGCTTCCAGGCGGAAGGGCCTGGTTTTCCTGGCTGCGGCCCTTTCGTCCTTGGCAGCCATCGCTTCCTTTGTGCCATATATCGCGGTGTATGGAATGATCCGTCTGGTCCTCGGTGTTTTCCCCCACATGGCCCGGCTGGACCTGGCCGCTGTGATGGCCTGCGGCTGGCTGGCGCTGGCAGGCATCGCGGCCAATATCCTGCTGTATTTTCTGGCTATTTTCGCATCCCACCTGGCGGCCTTCGGGACGCTGTACGACCTGAAGCTGCTCTTCGCGGACCACATTACCAAAATACCTCTGGGCTATCACCTGACCATTGGCAGCGGACGGCTGCGCAAAATCATGGATGAAAACATCGAGAGCGTAGAGGGATTTATCGCCCACCAGTTCCCGGACTTTGTGGCCTCGGTCACAGCGCCTGTGGTCATGGTCATCATCCTGCTGGCGGTGGACTGGCGCTTTGGCCTGGCCTCGCTGGCGGGCATCATCCTGGCCTTTGTGGCCGAGTTCATCGGTTTTGGCAGCAGCGAGATGAAGGAGAACATGGGCCAATATCAGAAAGCCCTGGAAGAAATGAACAATGCCTCGGTGGAGTATGTCCGGGGTATGCCGGTGGTGAAAGCCTTCAACCAGACGGCGTCTTCCTTCAAGAAGCTGAAAGACGCCATTGCCGGTTACACGGAATGGGTGCTGAAATTCTCCCTGGGCTGGCAGAACTGTATGCCCGCCTTTACCACCATCATCAACAATGTCTATCTGCTGCTGGTCCCGGTGGGCATCTGGGTGGGCGCTCATACCGACGACTTCACCAGCTTTGCCATGACCTTTCTCTTTTACCTGCTCTTTGTGCCCGCCATTTCGGGGGTGCTGAACAAGATCATGTACATCTCTGAGTCCTTCATGCAGATCGACGGGAACGTGGCCCGCATGGACGAAATTCTGAACATCCCCGAAATGCCGGAACCGGCCCACCCCCAACAGCCGGCGGGGGAGGACGTAGCATTCCGCGGCGTCAGCTTTTCCTATACCAGTGACACAGGGGAAAAGGCCTTGGAAGATGTCTCGTTTACGGCCAGGCAGGGGCAGGTGACGGCCATCGTCGGCCCGTCCGGCTCGGGCAAGAGCACCATTGCCAACCTGATCTCACGGTTTTGGGACGTGTCTTCCGGCAGCATTACCATCGGCGGGGTAGACATCCGGGATATGGCCCAGGCTGATTTGATGCGCCATGTCAGCTTTGTGTTTCAGGATACCTTCCTGTTCAAGCAGAGCATTCTGGATAACATCCGCATGGGCAACCCCTCGGCCAGTGAGGAGCAGGTGATTGCCGCCGCCAGGGCCGCCCAGTGTCACGACTTCATCTCCCGTTTGCCCGACGGCTATCACACAGTGGTGGGGGCAAAAGGGGTCCACCTGTCAGGCGGCGAGCGTCAGCGCATCGCCATTGCCCGGGCCATTGTCAAGGACGCTCCCATCATCGTGCTGGACGAGGCCACCGCCTTCGCCGACCCTGAAAACGAATATCTCATCCAGAAAGCCTTTGAAAAGCTGATGCAGGGCAAGACGGTCATCATCATTGCACATCGGCTGTCCACCGTCCGCAGTGCGGACAAGATCATCGTCATGGAGAAAGGCCGCCTGGTGGAAGAAGGCCGGCACGACCAGCTTGTGGCCGCCGGCGGGCGCTATGCCCGAATGTGGTCCAACTATACCCAGGCCATTGACTGGAAAATCAGCGGAAAGGCGGTGTAACCATGAGCAAATTGCAGAAAGCGCTCTTTTTGTCCGACAAAGGCTACAGTGACCTGAAAAAGGCCATCTTCGCCTGCACCCTGACCAACCTCGCTATGCTGCTGCCCTTTTGCGTGACAGTCATGATTTTCAGCGAAATTTTAACCCCCCTGGCCGGGGGCGGTCCAATCCGGTGGAGCCGCGTCTGGATGCTGTGGGGCGCGGGCATCGCGGCAGCGGTGCTGGTATTTCTGGCCGCCAAAAACGACTACCGCAAGACCTACATTGCGTCTTACAAGGAGTCCAACGCCACCCGCCTGCGGATTGCGGAGCACCTGCGCAAGCTCCCCATGAATTTCTTCAACACCAAAGACCTGTCGGAGCTGACCACCAACATGATGGCCGACTGCAGCAGCATGGAATCCCTGCTCAGCAGCACCATCCCGCCGCTGATCGCCAACGGCATCACCGTCACTTTGACCTGCATCCTGCTGGCTTTCTTTGACTGGCGACTGGCTCTGTGCGTGTTTGTCACCGTGCCCCTGGCCTTCCTGATCATCTGGCTCAGCCGCAAGCATCAACAGAAGCTGTTTGAAAAGCAGGTGGACGCCAAACTGGCCGCTTCCGACCAGGTGCAGGAGTATCTGGAGGGCATCAAGATCATCAAGTCCTGCGGGCTGTCCGGGGCTCACTTCCGCGCACTGGACAAGGCCCTGCTTGCCATGAAAAAGATTGCCGTCAAGGTGGAGATGGCAGTAGGTGTGTTCATGTCGGGTGCCAGCATGATTTTGCAGGCAGGGGTGGGCATCACCATTTTTGTTGGCGCTGTCCTGCTGACAAAGGGACAGATCGAGCTGCTGCCCCTGCTCATGTTTCTTTTGATGGTCACCCGCATTTACGGCCCCATCCTGGCCATTCTGGCAAACCTGTCCTCTCTGCTCAACCTGCGGGTAGTCACCCGCCGGATGCGCACTCTGCTCACCACCCCTGCTATGGAAGGCAGCGAAACGACGGTGCCGGACTGCAACATCGAGCTTGACCATGTCACCTTTGCCTACAATGAAGAACCCGTCCTGCGGGATGTTTCCTGCAAAATCCCCGCGGGCAGCGTGACGGCCCTGGTGGGCCCATCCGGCTCGGGCAAGAGCACCGTCTCCAAACTGGTCGCGCGCTTCTGGGACGTGCAAAAGGGTAAAATCACGGTGGGCGGCAAAGACGTTAAGTGCATGGAGCCGGAGAGCCTCATGTCCTATATGTCCTTTGTGTTCCAGGACGTGACGTTGTTCAACGATACCGTTATGAACAACATCCGCGTCGGCAACCCAAATGCCACCGACGCCCAGGTGATGGCGGCGGCCAAAGCGGCCTACTGCGACGAATTTATCCAGGAAATGCCGGAAGGTTATCAGACTGTACTGGGCGAAAACGGCGGCACCCTTTCGGGCGGTGAACGCCAGCGCATCTCCATCGCCCGGGCCCTTTTGAAGGATGCGCCCATCATCCTGCTGGATGAGGCCACCGCCTCCCTCGACCCCGAAAACGAGGTCCTGGTCCAAAAGGCCATCGCCAAACTGGTGGCGGGAAAGACCGTCATCATGATTGCCCACCGGCTGCGCACGGTGGTGGACGCTGACCAGATCCTTGTCCTGGATAACGGGAAGCTGGCAGAGCATGGCACCCACCGGCAGCTGATGGAAAAGAATGGCTTGTATCACAAACTGTTCCACATCCAGCAGGAGAGTCTTGGCTGGTCGGTATAAATGCCGGTATATGACTTTCTGCTTACCTGCCCTTACGACAGGCACCGAGACCGTTGTAAAAAGGGCGTTCTAAGCTAACCTCCCACACGGAGAAGCGGCGGTCTTGAGAAATCAAGGCCGCCGCTTCTCTTATGCTGTTTGCCGATAGATAGAATAGAGTGATGATACTTATGGAAGTAAATTTGCGGGAACTATATCCCGACATATATCAGAAAGATGTTCACGTCGATATACCGAGCGAAATCATGGAGGTGATAAGCGCCGCCCAGAGGGCAGACATCGCGTATGAACGCCAGATGTACCGCTATAACGCCCATTATTCTTTGGACATACAGGACGGTCTGGAACATGAGACGCTAGGCTTTTCCCTGACCCCGGAAGCTGTGGTGGAGCAGAAACAGCAGAGGGAATGGCTGTTGTGTGCCGTAATGTCGCTGCCTCCGGCGCAGGCACGGCGGCTCTATGCCAGGTTCTACTTGGGGATGAGCGTTGCAGAGATTGCCGAAGCCGAGGGCGTGGGCCGGGTCCGTATCAGCAGTAGCATCCGGCGCGGCATACAGCGCCTGATGGTGATTTTGGAAGAGAAACCATAAAAGGCCGATATAAGATGGCTCTTACATCGGCATACTTTCACATGGTCAGAGGGTTTCCTTTAACTCTTTCGCCAGGGCGCGGGTGGCATTCAACAGGATTTTTCTGGCTTGGGGAGAACAGGACAAATAGCTGTGCTTCAGCTCGATGATGGCTTTTTCGTCGTCCTCCGAATCAATATAAAACAGTGCGTCTATTGAAATGTCCAGCGCGTGGACAAGCGAAAGCAAAACCTCAAAAGAAGGGTTTTTGAGACCTTTTTCAATCGACTGAAGGTGCTTCAAGGAAATGTGACTCATGTCTGCAAGCTGCTGCTGGGTCAGTTTTTTCTTTTTACGGGTGGCCTTTAGTGCGCTCCCAAGTTTTTCCAAATTCGTCATAGGCACTATCATCTCCTTTTATACAATTCTATAGTACGTGCGCAAAAGTTTGAATACCATTATAGTTCCCCTAAATAGGAATTATAGTACCTAAATTGAAAATTTTTCGATTTTAGAGGGTACAAAACGGCCATTTTTGTCACGGTTTATAGAGGGAGATTTTAATTTTCGCTTTAACAAAGTAGAGCGATAAAGACATTTACGAAAGAAAAAGAGGGAGGTATCAAGATGACTGACATCTTGAAAAACGAGCTAAGTATGTCGAATTGTCCCCGCTGCGGGACCCGTCTCATGTGCGGGAAAATCATTGTAACGGGGTATCACCGGTGTCCCAAGTGCAAAAGGCACTGGATTATCGAGATTGCCCAGAGTAGCGTCAAAGTGACGGAGGCATACTTCCACTTCAAGTCATTCGCATAGAGGCAATCAATCTAAAACTGAATATGGAATGAGACATACTGTAACTGCGTCGGATTGGGTATAGCCCTCAGGGACGGAAATCAGGAGTCAAAAGTTTGTTAGATAGGACTGAACCGGCTATAGGCCGGACGAGCCGGCAGACGGAAGCGATTTCTTTAGGGAAATTGCGGCTGTCTGTCGGCCTTTTTTATGCTCTTTCAGACTATCGCTTCCGTCGCCCCACAGGAGTGACGTATGCGCCAGCACTGGGAGACGTATATCGCCAAATACCCCTGACCTTCAGATTTTGCTTTTGCACGCCAATACACGCGACAAAATCTGGAGGATAACAGTATGCGTTTTGATTCTGTTGAATGTGGGAAGAGAATTAAGGGCTTGAGAGAGAATAAAAATCTTACCCAAATGCAGCTTGCTGAACAAATAAATATTAGCTATGAACATATGCGTTCCATTGAAACTGGCCGAAGAGTGTGTTCTGTAGACTTGGTAGTAGAATTTGCCATGTTTTTTGAAGTGAGCTTAGATTATCTTGTCATAGGCAGAAAGCCGCATTTGGATATAATTCAATCCGATCTTATTACTGCCATTGAAATTCTGGAAAGGGTTAAAAACAAACTTTAAGTAATTTGAAATATTATTATCAAGTACTGGTACAACCAGTACCGGTAACTGGTACTCCGAGTCACTCCCGCAAAAGAAATTTCTAATGTATCATAAAGTCACAGCAAGGGCTTCCCCCAAAAGGGAAGGACAAGCCCAAAGCTGGCGGACCTTGAAAAGTGAATAAGCAGCCTTCTGGTACTTCCAGACAATGATACTTCCGTAACTCGCGGCCCGGCCACAAAGAAGGCGGGGTGGCTGAAACGCCAATGGAGCGGTGCAAATCCGTCGCCAGAAGGTTCCCAACCCTCCCCGGGGCGTCGAGGACAAATGGGGGAGGGAAATCCAAACAAGATTTCAGCCCACCGCTCAAGGCAATCGGACCTCAGACGGTGGGTTTTACAGATAGACTATCAACGCATAAGCAAAAGGAGGTACCCTATGAGTCGCAGTTATACGCGCAATCTCAACACCGCGTCCCTCATTACCCTCTGCCCGGTCTGCCTGCATTCCTTCCAGGATGCGAAGCGCAGCAGCTTGCGCCGCGCAGACCTGCGGCAGCAGAGCAAGGAGATCTGTACTTACTGTCAGACCCGCTACGGTTTCGACTACTACGTCCAGCCTGCGGCTCAGAGGGACTCCAGCCGGCGGAGGGCGAAAGCCTATGTTGCAGCATCTGACGATTGACCCCGAGTTCGAGGGAAAGATACCGCCCCTTCGGGAGGAAGAGCTGAAACAGCTTGAAGAAAACATTTTAGCGGACGGCGTAGTCATCAACCCTCTCATCACCTGGGACGGAGTCATTGTAGACGGCCACAACCGCTATCGCATCCTCCAAAAACACCCGGAAATCCAATTCACCACCTATGAGAAGAAGTTTCCTGATCGGTATGCAGCCATCGCCTGGATTTGTAAGAATCAGCTCGGGCGGCGGAATCTGACGCCGCAGCAGTTCAAATATCTGGTTGGACAGCAGTACAAGGCAGAGAAGTCGTCGCATGGAGGGGCCTATCGAAAAGGACACCCATCTGAACTTGAAAAAGATTCGATTTACCAAAATGGTAAATCGAAAGAGAGGATGAACGTCACATGCGAACGTATTGCTGCGGAAAATGGCATAGGCAGGAATACGGTTATTCGCGCAGAGCAATTTGCCAAAGGTGTAGACGCTGCCGAGGAAACTGAACCCGGCATCAAACAGGAAATCCTCTCTGGCAGTATCAAGCCCACAGAGAAGGCCGTGGCGGCTATCGCCAAGGCAGCGCCGGAAGAACGGCCTGAGCTGGTCCAGAAGCTCCGGCAGGCTAAAGAAGCAAAAGAGACCGGCAAACAAGAGAACGAGCCGAAATGTAAGCCCAAGCGCAGTACCACCGCAACCTTACAGGCCATTCGGGACATCTCAGCCAACATGGTGCAGTCCAACGGGGAGATCGACGCAGACGACATCTGCTCTGAACTGGAAGACGCCCTGGACACCATGATTTTTCGCTGGGATACCTGCCTCAAGGCCAACAAGAAGCAGCGCGCCGCTTGCCAGAAGGGCATTGACCGGCTGACGGAAAAGGGTATCCACTACCTGCAAAATACAAGGAGGACTACATGAAACTTCACAATGCCAGCGCCTACCAGGAAATGATGATCAACAGCAAGATGCTGGAAGTCCCCCGGGGCAGCTACCAGAGAGAGCTGAACATCCACCGGGTGCGCAAGATTGCGGCAGCCTTCGACCCGCGGCTGGTCAATCCGCCCAAGGTCAGCTACCGCAACGGCCGGTACTATGTGTTCGATGGACAGCACACCATCGCAGCCCTCAAACTGTTGAACGGCGGCAACGACCTGATGGTCCGCTGCCATGTGTATCGGGGCTTGAGCGAGAGCGAAGAAGCCCTGCTTTTTGCCCAGCAGACCGGCGTCTCCGCAAAGCTGACGCCTGGCGCTAGGATGCGCGCCCTGATCTACGGCGGCGACCTGGAAGCTATGGCTTTCCTCAAGGCCACTGAATCGGCGGGCCTCTGTCTCGACTACGCGCAGCGGCGCGGCAGGTTCCGTATTGCCTGCATCGGCACGGCCTTTGAGGAGTTCAAGCGGATGGGGCCTGACCTCTACAAGGAGGCGCTGTCCCTGATTGTAGACGCCTGGAATGGCGACTCTGAATCCCTGCGGGCCGAGACGATCCAGGGCGTTTCCCGCTTTGTGGAACTGTACCACGGCGAATACGACCCCCGGCGTCTGATTAGCCGCCTGCACCGGGTAGACCCTCTGACCATCTATCGGGAGGGTCGGGCAATGGGCGTCAATCTGGCAGGTTACAAGAAATACCTCTATCAGGTATATGCCATCTATAACGGGTCCAGTAAGAAGAACGTGCTGCCTATGAAGTTCTGACATCCCCTGATTCATCCCCTTTCGCACAGAAGCCGCCTGCAAACCAACAGGCGGCTTCTACATAAAGGGGTGCATAGCCTATGATTCCCGAAAGCTGGCAATACAGCCGGGGGTGAAAACTACCAGGTTGAAAGGTTCTCACCCGTGACAGGATTCCATAGATTGTATTGTAGCTTTTACAAAATGTTCTGCGAAAGGGGAGATTGCAATGGAAAAATGTGGTTTTATCTTACGCGAAACATTTCAGTCCCAAAGTGACGAACAGCGCAGAGAACGATTTCAAAAAGAATTTGAACGATATATTATCGGCTTGATGGACGGAGTATCGCTTGAAAATCCATTGGAATGACGCTGTATCCTTGCGGTCAAAAGGAAAACACGATATACTATATACAGGCGATTACACCGAAAGGAAAAGGTGTAAATCATGAAAGCTGCTATTTATTGCCGGTTGAGCAAGGAGGACGAGTATAAAGTTGGCGAATCGGAGAGCATCCAGAACCAGAAATCCATGCTTGTCCAGTATGCTATTGAAAGGGGGTTTGACATCTACCAGATTTATTCGGATGAGGATTACTCTGGCATTGACCGGGATCGTCCTGCTTTTAACGCCATGATCCAGGCGGCCAGCGAGCACCGGTTTGACCTTGTTCTGGCCAAGACCCAGTCTCGTTTCACGCGGGACATGGAACTTGTGGAAAAGTATCTGCATGGAAAATTCATTGAGTGGGGGATTCGGTTTATTGCGGTGGTGGACCATGTGGACACCGATGACCGTGCCAACAAAAAGTCCCGCCAGATCAACGGCCTTGTCAACGAATGGTATCTGGAGGACCTTTCCAATAACGTGCGCTCGGTGCTGGACCATAAGCGCCGGGAGGGACAGTACATCGCTTCTTTTGCTCTCTATGGGTACCGGAAGGACCCCTCGGCGAAAGGCAAACTGCAGATTGACCCGGAGGCTGCAGCTGTTGTGGAACGTATTTTTGAGATGACCCTCAGCGGTATTGGCGCTCATAAGATTGCTCAAATCCTCAATAGCGAGGGTATTCCAAGCCCAACCGCATATAAGCAGAGGAATGGAATCCATTATAAGATTTCAGCAAAGAATCCCAATGCTTCCCTTTGGAGTTGTCCCACCATTTATCAAATGCTCCACAACCAAACCTATGCAGGGAACCTGGTTCAGGGACGGCACAAAAAGGTCAGCTATAAGTCCAAAAAGACGGTCTGGCTGCCCAAATCGGAATGGATTGTAGTGCCTGATACCCATGAGGCCATCATCGACCTGGAAACCTTTGAGAGAGTCCAGGAGACGCTGAAAAACCGCGCCCGGAGCGGTTCCAATGGGATGGTTCATCCGCTGGCCCGGAAGGTGGTCTGCGGCTGCTGCGGGAGCATCATGGAGCAGAGCGGCAGCGGAGAGAACAGAGCCAATGGAACCCGGCGGAGATACCTTCGCTGCCGGATGCACCAGCGTGCCCCGGAACGATGCTCCAACAAAACCTGCACCGATCTGAATGCGCTGGAAGAAACTGTCCTCCAGCGCATCCGCACCTATGTAGAAGATTACTTTGATCCGCAAAAGGTGGATTTACCCCAGCGGGATGATCCAGCCCAAAAGCGGGAACAGGCCAAACGGGCAGAACTCCGGCGTCTCAAAGGTGAAGTGGAACGGAGGCGGAAAGCCATCCAGGAGCTTTATCTGGATAAGGCGTCCGGACTGATCGACGCCGGGATGTTTTCCCAGATGAATCAATCCTTTCTGGAAGAGGTGAAACAGGCGGAGGCCAGAATCCTGATTCTGGAAACCGAACTGGGGCAGCAAAAGACGGAAAGAGAGGAGACAGAGGCCCAAATGCAGCGGGTGCGGCAGTTTGCTGCGGTGCCGGTTTTGACCAGGGAACTGGTTGTACTTTTGTTGCATCGGGTGGTGGTTTCACCCAAAGATCCTGAAACTGGAAAACAAGCCGTCACCATCGAGTGGAACTTCTAAAAGAACGAAACAGCGCCAAAAGCGTGTTTGGGTTATTTTGTGTTACCCAGGTGGGGTAGACCTCGCTGGAGGCCACGTTGGCGATATAATCCCGGAAGGATACCGTCACGTTTTTGGCCGAGGAGGAGGGGGTGCCCAGATGGACCGTGATGCGCTTGGGGATGACCACCGCCGGCAGGACCCGGGGGTCTGCGGCGGGTGCGGGGCCGCTGCCGCCGCCGCCCGCAAAGAGGGGATGGGGCGGAATGACCACCGGCTCATCCGGCTCGGCCACCCGGGCGTCAGCGGGGATCATCTCCAGCGGAGCCAGAGTGACCTGGCCCGAGAAGATCTGGATGCCCTCGATCTTCACCGTCCGGTAGCCGGCTTTTTCGGCCACCAGATCGCAGACGGCGTAGGGGCGGACGGTGGTGTTGTTGGGGTCCAGAGAATAGCTGCAGGCCGGGGCCTCGATCTGGATGTCGGCCACGCTGCCGCCGTTGTCGGTGACCCGGCTGGTGGTGAAGCCGTCGCCGGTGACCTGGACGGTAACGCCGGGCATCGGCGCCGATTCCCGGGCTGCAAAGGTTTGGATGCGCAAAATTCCTGTTGCCATAGGCTGATGCTCCTTTACATAGGATATGGGTTGCCCCAGCATATGCGGACGGCCCCCGGAGGGTGAGGGCAGAGGCATCCTTATAGAAAACAAAAGCCCCCGCCCGAAGGCGGAGGCAGAAAAACCCGAAAAAGGCTCAGCGTTCCAGCATGCCGGCACACTGGTCCAGCAGCTGGGTCACCGGCAGATGCTGGGGGCAGGCGCTTTCGCACTGCTTGCACCCGATGCAGTCGGAGGCGAGGCGGCCCGGGGCGGTGGCGGCAGCATAGGCGGTCCGGGCTTCTTCCTGCTGGCCGTTGGCCAGCTGCTTGTTGGCGGCAGCGAAAATCTGGGGGATGGGGATTTCCTTGGGGCAGCCCTTGGCGCAGTAGCCGCAGGCGGTGCAGGGGATGGCCGCAGAGTGGCCCAGAATCTTCTGGGCCTGCTGGATGACCGCCTGTTCCTGGCTGTCCAGGGGGCGGAAATGGGTCATGGTGGCCAGATTGTCCTGTAACTGGCCGGGGGTGGACATGCCCGACAGCACCGCCAGCACCCCGTCCAGAGATGCCGCAAACCGCAGCGCCCAGGAGGCATAGGAAGCCCCGGGGGCGGCCTCGTCAAAGAGCTTGCGGACCTCCGGCGGCGGGTCGGCCAGGGCGCCGCCCTTCACCGGCTCCATAATGACAATCTGTTTGCCGTGGCGGCGGGCCACCTCATAGTTGGCCCGGGCCTGGACGGTGGGATTCTCCCAGTCGGCGTAGTTGATCTGGAGCTGAACAAACGCCACTTCGGGGTGCTGGGTCAGCAGCTCGTCCAGCAGCTGGGGCCCGCCGTGGAAGGAGAAGCCGTACTGCCGGATCAGCCCTTTGGCCTGCTGCTCCTTGACAAAATCCCAGATGCCGAAGCGATTGTACCGCTCGGTGTTGTTTTCCATGATGGCGTGGAGCAGGTAGTAGTCAAAATATCCTGCCCCCGAGCGGGCCAGACTGGTTTCCAGCTGGCGCTTGGCGGATTTTTCGCTGCGGGCCAGGCCGGCGTGAAGCTTGGAGGTCAGGGTGAAGCTGTCCCGGGGATGGCGCTCCACCAGGGCTTTCCGGGCGGCCTCCTCCGAGCCGTAATAAATCCGGGCGGTGTCAAAATAGGTGAAGCCTGCCTCCAGGAACAGGTCCACCATCTCGCTGGTCTGGGCGATGTCGATGCCCAGGCCCTTGCGGGGCAGGCGCATCAGGCCAAAGCCCAGAGGCCCGTGTGCAGTGGATTCAGACATAGGATCTCCTCCTTTTTCGGGCCCCGGCGGGCCCGATGTTCTGAAAGGGGCAGGGGCTGCCCCGTGGGTCGTGGTTTGTCTGAGTGCATTATACACCATCCCGGCGGCGGTGTCCAACCGCAAAAGCGGCCCGCTGCGGGATTGAGCGTTGCTTTTTTGGCTGTATGGTGTATACTGGAAACACAATCCTACACAAATCAAAAGGAGGTTTATCCCATGCAGGCAACCATCCGCAATGAATATCTGACTTTGACGGTGGACACCCACGGCGCCGAGGCGGTCAGCGTCCGGAATGCTGCCGGGCAGGAGATGCTCTGGCAGGCCGACAAATCCGTCTGGGGCCGCCACGCCCCCATTCTGTTCCCCTGGACCGGCAAGCTGGCGGGGGGCATCCTGACCCACAATGGCAAGAGCTACAAGGGCGGCCAGCACGGCTTTGCCCGTGACCTGGAGCACACCCTGGTGCAGGCCGACGAGAACGTGATCCGGCTGGAGCTGCGGGCGGACGATGAAATCAAGGCCACCCGCTTCCCCTACGACTTTGTCCTCACCAGCACCTTCCGCCTGGAGGGCAAGACGGTTCACCACACCCTGACGGTGGAGAACCCCGCCCATGCCCAGGAGCCGCTGCCCTTCGGCATCGGCTATCACCCGGCTTTTGTGGTGCCCTTTGACGACGCCCACACCACCGCCGACTATGAGTTCCGGTTTGACCGGCCCGAGAGCCCGGTTATTCTGGACGCCCGTCCCAACGGCCTGCTGTCGGGCAAGTGCTATTATCAGTGGAAGAACGCCGACCACATCCAGCTGGAGAACGGCATGTTTGACAACGACAGCTTCTGCATGGCGGGCCTGCGGTCCGAGACCCTGGGCATCTATGAGAAGGACACCGGACGGAACGTCACCTGCAACATTGCCGGCTACCCCTATACCCTGATCTGGAGCGCCAAGAGCGACACCATGAAGTTTGTCTGCATCGAGCCCTGGCACAGCCTGCCCGCCGCCGAGGCGGACGGCCCCTCCTGGTCCAAGCGGGCATCGGCGGCCATCCTGGCCCCCGGTGAGAAGTGGGAGACCACCCTCTGCACCACCTTCGACCGTTGACGGTGCGTGAATTTGCCGCCGCACATCGGGCGGCCTTTGTGGCCCTGGGCGGGGCGGCCGCGGCGCTGGCTCTGTTCTGGCTGACCCGCTCCAATCGGGTTTTGATGAACGCCTGGGTGAACCGGGTGTCCATGCCGGTCAAGCGGCTGCTGGGAGCGGTGACCAATCCGCTGCCCTTCAGCGTCTGCGAGGCGGGGGCCACCCTGTTGATTGTGGGAGCTCTGGTTTATCTGGGGCGCTCGGTCTGGATGGCCGCCCATGGCCGACCCGACGCCCTGGGGGCCTGGGCTTTGCACCTGGCGGTGCTGGTGCTGTGGGGGTATTTCGGGGTGTGCGCTTTGTGGGGCACCCAGTACTACGCCGACAGCTTCGCCCAGAAGGCCGGCATGGAAGTGCCCGGCATTCAGGTGGAACAGCTGGCCGCCGTGACCCGCTATTTCGGCCAGCAGGTGGCGGCCTGTGCCGACACCGTCCCCCGGGATGAGAACAACTGCTTCGCGGTGAGCCGGGAGGAGATTTTCAGCCAGACCGCCGGCCTCTACGACCCCCTCACCGAGCGCTGGTCCTTTCTGGACGGGCCGGAGCGGAAGGCCAAGCCCGCCTTTTACTCCAAGCTCATGAGCGCCTGGGGGTTCACCGGATATCTGTGCCCCCTCACCGGGGAGAGCACCCTCAACGTGGACTGTCCCGAGGTCTTTCTCCCGGTGACCATCGCCCATGAGTTTGCCCATCAGCGGGGTGTGGCCGCCGAACAGGAGGCCAATTTCGTGGGCATCATGGCGTCCATTACCAGCGGCCGGGAGGCTTATGTCTACTCGGGCTGGCTGTACGGCTATCTGCACCTGTCCAACGCCCTTTACCGGGTGGACCCGGAGGCCGCGGCGGCCTGTTCCGCCCAGCTGCCCGAGGGGGCCCGGGCGGATTTCACCGCCAACAACGCTTATTGGGCCAGCTGGGAAGGCCCGGTCCAGGAGGTGGGGGAGTCGGTGTACACCGCCTTTCTGGAGAGCTACGGCCAGACCCTGGGAATGCAGAGCTACGGCGCCTGCGTGGATTTGCTGGTGGAGGAGTTCCTGCCCTATACCGGCTGGACCGAATAACGACAAAACAAAAACTCCGCGCCTGGTGCATTCCAGAGCGCGGAGTTCTTTTATTTGTTTACAGGATCAGGCCGGGGGATCAGTAGGCCACGCCCCAGTAGATCATGGTCTTGGCGGGCTTGCCGCAGCAGGGGCAGACGCCGCTCAGCTCTTCCTGCTCGAAGGGCATGCACCGGCTGGAGAGGCCGGCCTCTTCCTTCATCTTGAGCTCGCAGGCCAGATCGCCGCACCACATGGTCTTGATGTAGCCGGTGTTCTCGGCGGCCAGCTGCTTGACCTCCTCCATGGTGGTGGCAGCCCAGGTGCGCTTTTCGCGGTTCTCCAGGGCGCGCTGGTACAGGTCATGGGTCAGAGACTCCAGCAGGGCAGGGATGGCGGTCTCCAGCTCGTCCAGGCTGACAAAGACCTTTTCGCGGGTGTCGCGGCGGACCAGGACGCACTGGTTCTTCTCCAGATCCTTGGGACCCAGCTCCAGGCGCAGGGGCACACCCTTCATCTCCCACTGGCTGAACTTCCAGCCGGGGGCGTTGTCGCTGTCATCCAGCTTGACGCGGGCGTACTTGGCGATGGAGGCGGCCACCTCGGCGGCCTTCTCGGTGACGCCGGGCTTGTGGGGGGCGATGGGCACCACCACCACCTGCCAGGGAGCAATGGCCGGGGGCAGGATCAGGCCGTCGTCGTCGCCGTGGGTCATGATGATGGCGCCCACCAGACGGGTGGACACGCCCCAGCTGGTCTGGAACGGATAGTGCAGCTGGTTGTCACGGCCAGTGAAGGTGACGTCGTAGGCGCGGCTGAACTTGTCGCCGAAGTAGTGGCTGGTGCCGCTCTGCAGGGCCTTGCCGTCCTTCATCATGGCCTCGATGGTGTAGGTGGCCTCGGCGCCGGCAAACTTCTCCTTGTCGGTCTTGCGGCCCTTCACCACGGGGATGGCCAGATCGTCCTCGCAGAAGCTGGCGTAGCAGTTCAGCTGGGCCATAGTCTCGGCCTCGGCCTCGGCGGCGGTCTCATGGATGGTGTGGCCTTCCTGCCACCAGAACTCGCGGCTGCGCAGGAAGGGACGGGTGGTCTTTTCCCACCGGACCACGCTGCACCACTGGTTGTACTTCATGGGCAGCTCGCGGTAGCTGTGCAGGACCCGGGACCAGTGGTCGCAGAACATGGTCTCGCTGGTGGGCCGAACGGCCAGCCGCTCCTCCAGTTCGTCGCTGCCGCCCATGGTGACCCATGCCACCTCGGGGGCGAAACCGTTGACCAGGTCGCCTTCCTTCTTCAGCAGGCTCTCGGGGATCAGCACCGGCATGGCCACGTTTTCGTGGCCGGTGGCCTTGAAGCGGGCGTCCAGATTCTTCTGGATGTTCTCCCAGATAGCCTGGCCATAGGGCCGCAGGATGATGAAGCCCTTCACGCTGGAATACTCCACCAGCTCTGCCTTGACGCAGATGTCGGTGTACCACTGTGCGAAGTTCTCCTCCTGGCTGGTGATTGCCTGTACGAGCTTTTTCGTCTCTTTTGCCATGGTTGTTTTATCCTCCTCATAGGCCGTGCGCCAAACGCAGCGGCGTTCCGCACGAGCCCGTAAATAAAAAGCTCCCGCCCGGCGGGGTCAACCCCCAAAAGCGGGAACTGAACAGCGCAGTTTACGCCAGCTGGCTGTCAACGTACCGGACCACGTCCCCGACGGTGTGCAGGTTCTCGATGGCGTCGTCGGGTACCTCGATCCCAAACTCATCCTCCAGCGTCATGACCATGTCCACGATGTCCAGGCTGTCGGCCTCGAAATCGTTCAGCAGATCGCTGTCCATGGTGATCTTCTCGGGCTCGACGCCCAGCTGCTCGGCCAGGAAGCCGCGAATCTTCTCAAACGTATTCTCCATAATCGTACATTCTCTCCTTTTATGAATTCTGCGGCGGCCGCCGGGGCCGCTGTGCACAAAAGTTCCTCTTACTTTATAGCGTAAGGCCACACTGTTGTCAAGCCCTGTTTTAAGATTCCATGGGAGAGGGCAGGAAAATTGGTCAAAACACGTCTTTGTGCTTGTCAGACGGGCCCGGGTTCATTATAATGATAAAAGATACAAACCCAATGGGAGGGATACTATGAAGCTGGCCTTTACCAAGATGCAGGGCTGTGCCAACGATTATATCTACCTGGACTGCCGCGCCGCCGGCCTGCCGGAGGACATCGCCGGCCTGGCCCGGAAACTGTCGGCCCGCCGGTTCTCCATTGGCGGGGACGGCGTGATCTGTATCTGCGCACCCCAGTCTCCGGACGCCGACGCCACCATGCGGATCTTCAACGCCGACGGCAGCGAAGGGATGATGTGCGGCAACGGCATCCGCTGCGTGGCCCAGTGGCTGTACACCCATGAGCCGGCCTGCGCCGGCAAGGATCTCCTGCGCATCGACACCCTCAGCGGGCAAAAGCAGATGCGCCGCTGCGGCCCGGGGCTGTGGCAGGTGGAGATGGGCCGTTACAGCGCCATGGCGGCGGACCTGCCCGCCGTGAATATGGGGGAGGGACCTCTGGTCCGCTGCACCCTGGAGGCCGCCGGCCAGAGCTGGCAGGTCACCTGCATCAGTGTGGGCAACCCCCACTGTGTGACGGTGGTGGAGGACGTGGACGCCCTGAACCTGGAGGCCATCGGCCCGTCCTTTGAGAAGCATCCCAACTTCCCCCAGCAGATCAACACCGAGTTTGTCCAGCTGCTGGACCCCTGCCGCGTCAAAATGCGGGTGTGGGAGCGGGGCAGCGGCGAGACCTGGGCCTGCGGCACCGGGGCCTGTGCCACGGTGGCGGCCCTGACCGAGCTGGGTCTGGTCCCGGCGGGGGAGGATATCCACGTCCTGCTGCGGGGCGGCGAGCTCATCATCCGGGTGCTGGAGGACCAGCAGCTGCGGATGACCGGCCCTGCCGTCACCGTCTGTGAGGGTGTAACCGAAGTCTGAAACAAAAGAGAGGAAGAAACGACCATGAAGATGAATCAGCACTACAACGAGCTGAAGGCCAGCTATCTGTTTGTGGACATCAACCACCGGATCGCCGCCTTCCAGCAGGCTCACCCCGACAAGGAGATTATCCGCCTGGGCATCGGCGACGTGACCCGTCCCCTGGCCAAGAGCGTGGTCAAGGCCATGGAGGAGGCCGTCCGTGAGATGGGCACCGCCGAGGGCTTCCACGGCTATGGCCCCGAGCAGGGCTATGATTTCCTGCAGAAAGCCGTCCAGAGCTACTACGCCCAGCGCGGCGTCCAGCTGGAGGCCGACGAAATCCTCATCAGCGACGGCGCCAAGAGCGACCTGGCCAATGTGCTGGGCCTGTTTGACACCGACAACACCGTCCTGGTGCCCGATCCCGTCTATCCCACCTATGTAGACGACAACGTCACCGACGGCCGCAGGATTGTCTACGCCCCCACCAGCGAGGCCAACGGCTTCCTGGCCATGCCCGATCCCTCGGTCAAGGCCGACATCATCTATATCTGCAGCCCCAACAACCCCACCGGCGCCGCCTACAACCGGGATCAGCTCAAGCAGTGGGTGGACTACGCCAAGGCCAATGACGCTGTGATCCTCTACGACGCCGCCTATGAGTGCTTTGTGTCGGAGGAGGGCCTGGCCCGCAGCATCTTCGAAGTGGAGGGCGCCCGGGAGTGCGCCATCGAGATCTGCTCCTTCTCCAAGATCGCCGGCTTCACCGGCACCCGCTGCGGCTATACCGTGGTGCCTCACCAGCTGGAGCGGGAGGGCATGAACCTGAACAAGCTCTGGCTCCGCCGCCAGACCACCAAGTTCAACGGCGTGCCCTATATCGTCCAGCGGGGCGCCGCAGCCATCTTCACCGAGGAGGGCATGGCGGAAATCCAGGCCAACCTGGACTACTACCGTCAGAACGCCAAGGTCATCGCCGACGCCCTGAACGAGTGCGGCGTCTGGTACTGCGGCGGCCACAACAGCCCCTATATCTGGATGCGCTGCCCCGGCAACATGGACAGCTGGCAGTTCTTTGACTGGCTGCTGGAGAATGCCGGCGTGGTGGGCACCCCGGGCGTGGGCTTCGGCAGCTGCGGCGAGGGCTACTTCCGCCTGACCGCCTTCGGCGACGCCGAAAAGACCCGTCTGGCCGCCCAGCGGATCAAAGAGGCCATCCTCTCCCTGAGCAAGTAAAACATCTTCCCGGCAGGGCGCTGCATCCGGTGCGGGCCCTGCCGGTCTTTTTGCCCCAAAATCCGCCCGTCTGCCCGGCCGCACCGCGCACAGCGACAGGGAAAGGCCCGGTTTTTTGTGATGAATGAACGTTGAAACGGGTCGGTTTTTATGCTATACTGGCCCATAGAGCGCCCGCAGGGCGGCGCGCTCTGGAAGGAACGGAGGATACCATGATTTTTGATACCCTGAACAACCTGCCCAACTATCTGGGCATGAGCAGCAATCTGGACGCCGCCATCGAGTACATCATGGCCCGCGATATCACCACCCTGGCCGAGGGCCGTACCCGCATCAGCGGGGACGACGTGGCGGTGGAGGTGCGAACCATGACCCCGCAGCCGGGGGAAAAGGTAGATTTCGCCTGCCGCGAAAACACCCTGACCCTGGTGACCGACCTGGTGGGCAGCGAGATGTTTGAGGTCTCGCTGGGGGACTTCTCGGTCAAGAAGCCGGCCGATGGAGATGCGCCGGCCTATGGCAGCGCTCCCACCAGTGCTGCCGGCATGCTGTCGGAGGGGCGGTTCGCCCTGTTCCTGGCCGGAGAGCCCTATAAGGTGGGCATCAAGGCCCAGGGCTGCGGCAAGATCAAGCAGGCTGTGTTCCTGATCGGTTTGGACGAGGAGGAAGACGGCGAGGCGTAAGGGCCCCGGCCGCTCCGGCGAAACGGCCGGAGGGCGGATGCGGTCTGTGCCTGCCGGGAACTGACGTTCAAAAGGCCTTTGAAACGGGAGGGGATGTTGTATGAAGATCGAAACCATCGAGACCCCGCGCCTGTGTCTGCGCGGTTTTATGCCGGAGGATGCGCCCTTTGCCATCAGCCTGTGGAACGATGCCGTCACCGGCCGGTGGCTGTCCGACCCGCGGATCGAGGATATCCCCGACAAGGACGCCTACCTCAAGACCATTGAGACCCTGGGGGACACCATGGACTGCTGCTATCTGGTGGCAGTGGACCGGGAGAGCGGGGAGCGGATCGGCACCTGCAGCTTTAAGCCCGAGAACAACGGCCGCAGCTACGACCTGGCTTATGCCGTGGACCCTGTCCGCCAGCGCAACGGCTACGGCACCGAGATGGTCCAGGCCCTGATCGACTACGCCCGGGCCCGCCGGGCCGGCGCGGTCACCGTTTGCATCGCCCGGGAGAATGAGGCGTCCAACGCCCTGGCCCGCAAGGTGGGGGCCCAGATCATCGCCACCGGGTCCTTCACCAAGGAAGGCACCGGCGAGGTGATTCCCAACTACCTCTATGAGGTGAAGCTGTAACCCCGGCGAAAATCTCTGCAATCGGCAAAATCCCCTGCGTCCCAACCGGGATGCGGGGGATTTTTTGCGCTCTTTTCGGGCGAATGGGCCAAAAATGCCCCGGCAGCGGGGCTGCCGGGGCAGGGAAGGCGATGGGATTTACTTGGGATCGGTGAGCAGCTCCTTGATGGAGGGCACCACGGCGCCCAGGTTCTGCAGCTCGGAGGGAATGATGATCTTGGTGGCGTTGCCGTTGGCCACCTTGGCCAGAGCTTCCAGGCTCCGCAGGGCCAGCACCTTGTCCTCGGGATTGGCCTCGTTCAGCAGCCGGATGGCGTCGGCCTCGGCCTGCTGGATGGCCAGAATGGCCTGAGCCTGGCCCTCGGCCTCCAGAATCCGCTGCTGCTTGACGGCGTCGGCCCGCAGGATGGCGGCCTCGCGCTCGCCCTCGGCGGCGGTGATGGAAGCCTGCTTTTCGCCCTCGGCCTTCAGGATGACGGCCCGCTTTTCACGCTCGGCCTTCATCTGCTTCTCCATGGCGTCCTGGATCTCAGCCGGCGGGGTGATATTCTTGACCTCCACGCGGTTGACCTTGATGCCCCACTTGTCGGTGGCCTCGTCCAGGATAGCGGTGATCTTGGAGTTGATGATATCGCGGCTGGACAGGGTGTGGTCCAGCTCCATCTCGCCGATGATGTTGCGCAGGGTGGTGGCGGACAGGCTCTCCAGCGCGGCAATGGGCTGGTTGACGCCGTAAGTATACAGCTTGGCATCCATCACCTGGAAGAACACCACCGTGTCAATCTGAATGGTGACGTTGTCGCGGGTAATGACGGGCTGGGGGGCGAAGTCCCCCACCTGCTCTTTCAGGCTGACCTTTTTGGAGATGCGCTCAATAAAGGGGATCTTGATGTGGAGGCCGGCTTCCCAGGTGGCGGCATAGACGCCCAGCCGCTCCACCACATATACGGTGGACTGGGGGACGATCACGATGTTGGTGACCACGATGACCAGGACCACAAGGATCAGGGCCAGAATCAGGAAAGTCATGATGGGCATGGATGTACGCTCCTTTCTGTCAGTGGATGGGTGTCTCAAGGGGAACGGGCTCGACGATCAGCAGGGTGCTGCGGATCTCGGCCACACGGCAGCGTTCGCCGGGTTCAAATGAGGCGCCGGGTTTGGCCTGGGCGTTCCAGTCTACACCGTCCAGACGCACCCGGCCGGGCACGTCGTCGGTGACGGCGGTGAGAACGGTGGCGGTGCGGCCGATGTTCAGATCGGCGTTGGTGGGCACCGGGGACTTGCGCAGCTTGGCCGCCAGGGGCCGGAGGGCCAGCAGGCAGACAAAGCTGACAGCCACAAAGATCACCGACTGCACCCGGAGGCTGTCGGTAAAGATGCAGCTGACCAGGGCAACAGCGCTGCCCACAGCGAACCAGACCGACACCAGGTTGAAGGTGGAGGCCTCCACGAACAGGAGGACGATGGTGGCGATCAGCCACCCGATTGGCTGAAGCATAGTATCTCCTTTGCTATGGGGTGGACCGGCACCACAGATCGGGTGCCATGTCTTTATCATATGCGATTTACCTATTCAGGTCAAGGTTTTTTGGATGGAAGGGCAGTCCCGGCCCCGAAATTTGGAATTTGATACAAAAAAGCCCGGCGCTTTTTGGCGTACCGGGCAGAAATTGCGTGCAATTTTTTGAAAAAGGCTGGATTTTGGAGGGAATGTTCTTCTACTTCCTGGCAGAAACACTCCTCCGCGCCTGGCATTTACTGGTAATCGTAGTAGCTGTGGTTGGGGTTGTGGCCGATTTCCTCCACCGTGATGGTGAAGCCCATGGGGTTCACCTCGGTGAATTTGCCGCTGGACAGCTGCTCCACAATCATGTGGTCGGTGCGGTTGGCGATGATCTCCGCCACCTCGTATTCACCGATCCGCTGGAAGTGGAGGATGCCGCCCTCGGCCCGCAGCACCCGGATGTCGCCCTCCCGGAAGGCGTCGCAGGTTTTCCGCAGCTCAGCCAGCTGGGCAATGACGGGGCGCAGCCGTTCCTCGTGGCTGTCCCAGAGGTAGAAGGCCCGGTTGAAGGGGGCGCGGTAGCCCTGCATCCCGATTTCGTCCCCGTAGTAGACACAGGGGACGCCCGGCAGGGTGAAGATGATGGCGTAGGCCATCTTCAGCAGCACCAGACCCTCCTCATAGGCTTCGCCGGTGACGCTGCGGCCGCTCTGCCATTCCCGGCCCCGGCCGTTGGCGGGCTCGTCGGCAATGACGGTGAGGGCCCGCTCGGTGTCGTGGGTGGACAGGAAGTTCAGTGCGGTGTGGAGGGCCGGGGCTGGGTAGTGCTCGCAGATGGAGAGGATCTCGTCGGCGGCGTCCTCGGCGGGCTTGCCGCAGACAAAGTCCAGCACAGCGTTCTTGAAGGGATAGTTCATGACGCTGTCCAGACCCTTGCCCAGCAGGTAGGTGCGGCGGTGGCCAAAACCGTATTTGGTGGTGGCGTCCTCCCACACCTCGCCGATCAGCAGCTTGTCGGGGCCGGCCCGCTTGACGGCGGCCCGGATCTTCTCAATGAAGGCGTCGGGCAGCTCGTCGGCCACGTCCAGCCGGAAGCCTGCCGCACCCCGGCGCAGCCAGGTGTCGATGACGCCGCCCTCGCCGGTGATGAACTCCACATAGGAGGGCTCCTCTTCGTTCACCTCGGGCAGGGTGTCAAAGCCCCACCAGCTGCGGTAGCCGCCGTTGTACTGGGGTGAGAAATCGTACCAGGGGCGATAGGGGGAGTTGGGGTCCCGATAGGCGCCGCCGCTGCCGTAGCGGCCCTCTTTGTTGAAATAGAGGCTGTCGGAGCCGGTGTGGCTGAACACGCCGTCCAGGATGATGCGGATGCCGAACCGGGCGGCAGCCTGGCACAGCTCCTCAAAATCCTTGTTGGAGCCCAGCAGGGGGTCTACGTTCAGATAGTTGGCGGTGTTGTAGCGGTGGTTGGAGTGGGCCTCGAAAATGGGGTTCAGATAGATATAGGTGACCCCCAGCTGATGCAGATAGGGCAGCTTGAGCTGGATGCCCTTCAGGTCGCCGCCGAAATAGTCGTGGTTCAGGTGGCCGCCGGTCTCGTTGGGCTGCCAGAAGGGCTCGGCGTGCTTGTCGGCCCGGTAAATCCGGTCCGAGAAGGGCATATGTTTGTTTTCCACCGCCTCGCAGAACCGGTCGGGGAAGATCTGGTAAAAGACTCCGCCCTTGACGCAGTCGGGGGTCTCAAAGTCCGGGTCGTAGACGGTGAGCTGCCAGCGCTCGCCGTCCTGCCAGGACAGGACGCCCTCGCCCATCTTCCCCCGGAAAATCCGGCGGAAGTCGGTGTACAGGTCAAAGTAATAGAAGTACAGGCCCACGTCCTCCACCCGGACGTCCACCGAAAAGTGGTTCAGGCCGGGGGTCTGGCCGTCGAACTGCATCCGGTAGTAGACGGGCTGGTCCCCGGGGCCCTCCTTCTGGAGGACCAGATGGGGGTCCACATAGCCCAGATTCTCCGGGATGGTGAGGGCCAGATGCAGAGTCTGCCCGGCGGGCAGGGCGCCGAAGGGGCGCTTGTAATAGGTATCGCAGCTGTTGAACAGGCAATCCAAAGTCGGTCGTTCCTTTCAAAATCAAGTCCCGGTCTCCGGCGTGCCGCCAGAAACCAGAAATGGGGGAAGCAGACCCCATGTGCGCGCGGGCGCGGGACCACTTCCCCCAAAAAGGTTCAAAATGCGATTACTTGACGGTGGGTGCGTGCCAGATGTCCCGAGCGTAATCCAGGACGGAACGGTCGGCGCTGAAGATGCCGCTGTTGGCGATGTTCTTCAGGCTCATCTTGGCCCAGCCCTCGCGGTTGGCGTAGAGCTTCTGCAGGTCGCTCTGGGCGCGGCGGTAATCCTTGAAGTCGGCCATGACCATGTAGGGGTCATTGGTGAACAGGTTGGAGGTGACCTCGTGGAAGTTCTCGCCGTTCCAGCCGCGCTCCAGGAAGTTCAGCACTTCGTTGGCGATGTCGTCGCCGGTGATGAAGGAGCTGGGGTGATAGCCTACCCGCTTGAGGTTCTCCACCTCCTGGGTCAGCATGCCGAAGATGATCTCGTTCTCGCTGCCTGCGGCGTTGGCGATCTCCACGTTGGCGCCGTCCAGGGTGCCCAGGGTGATGGCGCCGTTCAGCATGAACTTCATGTTGCCGGTGCCGGAAGCCTCGGTGCCGGCCAGGGAGATCTGCTCCGAAACCTCAGAGGCGGGCATCAGGTGCTCGCTCAGGGAGACGCAGTACTCTTCCAGGTAGACAATGCGCAGCTTCTGGTTGACGTCGGGATCGTTGTTGATCAGGTCGCCCAGCTTGCAGATCATGCGGATCATCTGCTTGGCCATATAGTAGCCGGGGGCTGCCTTGGCGCCGAAGATATAGGTCTTGGGGATGAAGTCGGCGTTGGGGTTGGCCTTCAGGTACAGGTACTGGGCAGCGATGTTCAGTGCATTCAGGTGCTGGCGCTTGTACTCGTGCATCCGCTTGACCTGGCAGTCAAAGATGGAGTTGGGATCGATGACCTGGCCGGTGCTCTTGGCCAGGTAGTTGGCGAACTCCTGCTTGTTGGCCAGCTTGATCTTGTTCAGCTCGGTCAGGACGGTCTTGTCGCCGGCATAGGCGTTCAGCTTGCTCAGAGCCGAGGCATCGTGCTTGTACTCGGTGCCGATGGTCTCATCCAGCAGCTTGCACAGGCCGGGGTTGGCGCCCAGCAGCCAGCGGCGGTAAGCGATGCCGTTGGTGACGTTCTTGAAGGCGGCCGGCTTGTACAGGTAGTAGTCGTGGAAGACGCTCTGCTTGATGATCTCGCTGTGCAGCTTGGACACGCCGTTGATGCTGTTGGAGGTGTAGGCGCAGATGTTGGCCATGCGGATCTGGTTGTCGCCGATCAGGGCCATATAGTCGATCTTGCCCTTGTCGCCGGGGAATGCCTTGTTCAGGTCGATGCGGCAGCGGCGGTCCATCTCGCAGACGATCTGGTAGATGCGGGGCAGGGTCATCTTGAAGATGTCCACATTCCACTTCTCCAGAGCCTCGGCCATGACGGTGTGGTTGGTGTAGGAGAAGACCTTCTGGCAGATCTCGAAGCTCTTGTCCCAGTCGAAGCCGCACTCATCCAGCAGGATGCGCATCATCTCGGGGATGGCCAGGGTGGGGTGGGTGTCGTTCAGCTGGATGGCCACCATGTCGGGCAGGTTCTCCAGGGTGCCGTAGGTGGACAGATGATTCTGGACGATGTCGCCGATGGAGGCAGCCGACAGGAAGTACTGCTGGCGCAGACGGAGAATCTTGCCCTCCACGTGGTTGTCGTTGGGGTACAGAACCTTGGAAATCAGCTCAGCCGATGCGCTCTTGCTCATGGCGGTGCTGTAGTTGCCCAGCGAGAAGCTGGACATATCGAAATCGGGAGCCTTGGCCTGCCACAGACGCAGCTTGGCCACGCCGGATCCGTCGTAGCCCTGGACGTACATGTCCGAGGGGACAGCCATGACGCTGTTGTAGTTCATGTGCTGGACGTAGTGGAAGCCGTGGTCCCAGTTCTCACGGATTTCGCCGTCAAAGCGGACCTCGATGGCCTGCTCGGGATGGCTCTTGAGCCAGACCTGGCCGCCGGGCAGCCAGTTGTCGGCGCGCTCCTGCTGCCAGCCGTCCACGATCTTCTGCTTGAAGATGCCGTACTCGTACAGGATGGAGTAGCCGGTGCCGCCGATGCCGGTGGTGGCCATGCCGTCCAGATAGCAGGCAGCCAGACGGCCCAGACCGCCGTTGCCCAGACCTGCGTCGGGTTCTTCCTCATAGATGGTGTCGACGTTGATGTCGGCGGCGGCCAGTGCATCCTTGCAGACCTTGTCCAGGCCGAGATTGAGCAGGCTGACCTTCAGGCTGCGGCCCATCAGGAACTCCATGCACAGATAGTACACCTGCTTGGAGCCCGTGCCGATCACCTTCGACTGGAACTTCTTGTAGTTGTCGCTCATCATCTGACGGCAGATCAGGGCCAGAGCACGATAAATCTGCTGGTTGGAGGCAACCGACAGATCCACGCCGTACTCACTGGTCAGCTTGTTCTGCAGAAGGGTAGAGAATTCCTTGGTTGTCATACGTGTAATCTCCTGTCCATATGAGATAGGTGGCGCAGCCGATGAAAAAGGCGGCATTCAGAGCCTGTTGCGGGCGCTGGATGTCCAGCTGCACGCCCTTCGGTGCGGCTGAAAGGCCCTGTGCGCCCTCCAGCCTGCCTGACTTCCCCCGGGCGGCAGCCACACCGCAGTTTGCGGTGCGTCGGCGCTGCAGCCTGTAGCTGGTGGAACGACAGATGGCCTTCCGGCGTCATGGCCGTTTCAGATGCACTGTAGTAAAAAACAACGGAAATACCGCGGTAACTTGCCGTGTTCATTCCGCGTTCATAACACAACAATGTTATTATAATCACTTCCTGTGTTGAATGCAAGGAAAAGCGGTATTTTTTCCGTATCCGCCATATTTTCAAGAAAAAGTTTGTGCTGAAAGTGCAGGAATTTCAAATTGGCTCTTTCTCTTGCGGGCCAATTATATTATAATAGGGTCAAACAAAAGGGCTTCTGCAGTGCCGGGGCGCCCCGTTCAGAGGGGAAACTCGGGGAGAAATAGCAGGAGAAACTCCCGCGCACGCATCTTGTCTGAACAAGAAACGGGAATAAGGCGGCAAAAACCTGCCTTTTTGGCCCGAAAGATCCCGGCTTTGAGCGGGAAATGACCGGCACAACCGGGAACCGGGCCGGTGTTTGCAAGGAACGGAAAGCGAGGCTGCTATGGTAAACAAAGTACGTGTCAACATTGCGGGGGCGCAGTACGCCTTCGCCACCACTGATTCCGAAAAATACATTACCTCCCTGGCCGAGAAGCTGGACCGGGACATCGGCAAGCTGATGGAGGCCAATCCCAGCCTGCCGGTGACCAAGGCGGCGGTGTTCTGCGCCATGGATTATCTGGACGAATATCAGAAGAGCACCGGCAGCGCGGAGAATATGCGCAGCCAGATTCAGGATTATATTGCCGACGCGGCCCGGGCCCGCTCGGCGGAGGACAAGCTCCGGGCCGAGAACGAGGCCCTGCGCCGGGAGGCGGCGGCCCTGCGGGAACAGCTGGACCGCCTGCGCCGCCACGACAAAGACAAAGAGAAAGACAAGGACCGCCAGCCGTAACCAGAGGATGGGCAGCCGGGCGGCACACCATACACAAGCAGAGGAGAACTATGGCACGAATTGAGATCCTGGCCCCTGTGGGCAGTGAAGAAATGCTCCGCGCCGCCGTGTACAGCGGCGCCGACGCGGTTTATCTGGGATTTGCGGGCTTCAACGCACGGAGCGGCGCGGGGAATTTTGACGCCGCCAGCCTGTGCGAGGCGGTCCGTTTTTGTCATGCCCGCGGGGTGCGGGTGCATGTGGCGATGAATACCACCGTCTATGCCGGCGAGCTGGACAACCTGGCCGGCGCGGTGCGGGCGGTGGCGGCCAGCGGCGCCGACGCGGTGATCTGCCAGGACATGGCGGTGGCCGAGCTGTGCCGCCGGATTGCCCCGGACCTGCCCCGCCACGCCTCCACCCAGATGAGCGTCCACACCCTGGAGGGCGCCCTCAAGATGGCCGAGCTGGGGTTCAGCCGGGTGATTCTGGCCCGGGAACTGAGCCTGCCTGAGATGGAAAAGATCACCCGGGGCTGCGGCATCGAGACCGAGTGCTTTGTCCATGGCGCTCTCTGCATGAGCATGAGCGGCCAGTGCTATATGTCCGCCTTTCTGGGCGGCCGCAGCGGCAACCGGGGCTCCTGTGCGGGCCCCTGCCGTCTGCCTTTTGACGCCAACCCCCTGCCCGAGGGCCGCCCCGGCAGGGCGCATCACCTGTCTCTGAAGGACAATTCGGTCATCGACCAGTTGGACAAGCTGGAGGCGGCAGGCGTGGCTTCGGCCAAGATTGAGGGCCGCCTGCGGACGCCGGAATATGTGGCGGCGGCGGTCAACGCCTGCCTGGCGGGCCGGGACGGCCTGGCCTACGACCGGGAGGTCCTGCAGAATGCCTTCAGCCGTTCGGGCTTTACTTCGGGCTATCTGGACGGAAAAATCGACGGCACCATGTTCGGTACCCGCAGTGAGGCGGACGCCGAACAGACCCGCCGAACCCTGCCGGCCCTGCGGGAACTTTACCGCCGGGAACGGCCCCGGGTGCCGGTCCAGATGAAGCTGGAGGTCAGCCCCGACGGGGAAAAGCTGACCGTCACCGACCCGGAGGGAAACCGTGGCATTGCCTACGGGGAGGCCGAGCCCCAGCCGGCCCGCACCGACCCCGCCGACGCCCTGCGCCGCAGCCTGTCCAAGACCGGCGGCACCCCTTTTGAGGCGGGGGAGATCCAGATCGAGATGGACGGCGGCCCCTGGTATCTGCCGGGCAGCGCTGTCAACGAGCTGCGCCGTGCCGCCCTGGACAGCCTGCTCCAGAAGCGGGAGGCCCTCCGTCCCTGGCCGGTGGAAGCGGTGGCGTTGCCGCCCCTGACCCGGCGGAACGTTCCTGCCCGGCCCCAGCTCTGGGCCCGTTTTGAAAAGTGGGAGCAGGTGCCCCAGCGAGCTCTGGATTCGGATGGGCCGGTGCGGCTGATTCTTCCCATCGCCGAGGCGGGCCGGGTTCCCGAGGAACTGCGGGGCAAGACCATCCTGGAACTGCCCCGGGCCATGTTCGGCGCGATGGAAACCGACACCCTGCGCCGGGTGGCCGAGGTCAGAGAGATGGGATTTGCCGGCTTTGAGGCCAATAACATTGCCCATCTGCGGATTTGTCAGGGCCTGCCCCTCACCGGCGGCATCGGCCTGAACCTCACCAACCCGCTGGCGGCCCAGTTCTATGCAGATCAGGGCCTGTCGGCCATGCTGGTGCTGCCCGAGGTGAAGGACAGCGAAATGGCCTTTATTGCCCCCACCCACGGGGGAAAACCGGTGCCCACCGGGGCCCTGATCTATGGCCATATGCCCCTGATGCTCACCCGGGCCTGCCCCCTCCAGAATATCCACGACTGCGCCCATTGCAGCCGGGAGGGCGTTCTCACCGACCGGAAAGCCAAGAAGTTCCCGGTGCGGTGCGGAGGCGGCGTCCGGACGGTCTATAACCCGGTGCCCCTGTATATGGGGGATAAGCCGGGCCTGCTGCCGGTGGATTACGGCGTGGCCTATTTCACCATCGAGAGCCGGGAAGAGGCCGGGGCGGTTCTGGACCAGATTCTCCAGGCCGCACCCTTTGACGGGGAATTCACCCGGGGCCTGTATTTCAAGGGTACCAACTGAGACGCTGGGCCCCGCCCGCAAAAAGACCGGGCGGGCGCAGCCCTTACATTATATAATATCAAAGAAGAAAAGGAATGTTCTGCCATGCAGCAAGTCACTGTAAAATATAAAGTACTGGACGCCCGGGCCCATGTGCCCGCCTATGCCACCGCCGGAGCGGCCGCCGCCGATCTGTGCGCGGTGCTGGATGCACCCATGACCCTGGCCCCCATGGAGCGGGCTCTGGTTCCCACTGGCCTGGCCATCGAGCTGCCCGGCCCCGAGACGGTGGCCCTGGTGTACGCCCGCAGCGGCCTGTCCATCAAACATGGCCTGTGCATGGCCAATGGCGTGGGGGTCATCGACAGCGACTACCGCGGCGAGCTGAAGGTCCCCATGGTAAACCTGGGCCAGGAGAGCTATACCATCCAGCCCGGGGAGCGGGTGGCTCAGCTGTGCATTGCGCCGGTGTATACGGCGGCCTTTGTTCCGGCCGAGACCCTGGGGGATACCGCCCGGGGCGAGGGCGGCTTTGGCTCCACCGGCAAGTGAGGAGGCGGGATCATGAAACTGATTTTAGCCTCCGGCAGTCCCCGCCGCAGGGAACTGCTGAGCCTGTATACCACCGACTTTGAGGTCTGTGCCAGCGATTTTGACGAGCGGGCGGTTCAGGCCGAATCCCCCGCCGCCCTGGCCGAAGCTCTGGCCCGGGGCAAGTGCCTGGCGGTGTCGGGCCAGAACCCCGGCTGCCTGGTGGTGGGCAGCGACACGGTGGTGGAGCTGGACGGGGAAGTGTTCGGCAAACCCAAAGACGCCGACGACGCCTGCCGGATGCTGCGGGCCCTGTCGGGCCGGACCCATCAGGTCCATACCGGGGTCTGCGTCTCGGACGGCACAACCGCCGAGAGCTTTGTGGATACCTGCAAGGTGACTTTTTTTCCCATTCCCGAGGAGGAGATGGAACGCTGCATTGCCAGCGGGGAACCCTTTGACAAGGCCGGGGCCTACGCCATCCAGGGTCAGGCAGCCCTCTGGCTGGACCGGCTGGAAGGGGACTATTACACCATCATGGGCCTGCCCGTCAGCCGGACGGCCCGGCTGCTGGAACGGGTTTCGGGGAAAAATCTTGCAGTTCAAAGATGAAAAAAGGGGGAAAAATTGTCAAAGCACTTGTGAAAACGGGGCTTTGTGACTATAATAATGAGAGGACTGGCCTGCCCTGGGGCTGAAAACAGGGTAGACCGCCGGAAAGGGAAAGCATCTGGACCCTCCGGCCGCCTGTGGCGGGAGGGATCTTCCAAGATAACGGCAGGCGCGGGCGGGGCCCGGGCGGGGCCGGGAGATTGAGGCAACTGGAGTTTAGAAGGAGTTAGCTGCGCTATGAGTTTTTTGTCTAAGGATATCGGGATTGACCTGGGCACCGCCAATACCCTGGTGTATATGAAGGGCAAGGGGATCATCATGCGGGAGCCGTCGGTGGTGGCGGTGGATACCCGCAACGATGAGGTCCGCTGCGTGGGCGCCGAGGCCAAGGCGGTCATCGGCCGTACCCCCGGCAGCATCGTGGCGGTCCGTCCCCTGAAGGACGGCGTCATCGCCGATTTTGATATCACCGCCAACATGCTGGAGAACTTCCTCAAGAAGGCCTGCGGCAACAGCCTGTTTGCCCGGCCCCGGGTGGTCATCTGCATTCCCTCGGGCGTCACCGAGGTGGAGCGCCGCGCTGTCCGTGAGGCAACCCTCAAGGCCGGTGCCCGTCAGGTGTCGGTGATCGAGGAGCCCATGGCCGCCGCCATCGGCGCAGGGCTGCCCATCAGCGAGCCCACCGGCAGCATGATCGTGGACATCGGCGGCGGCACCGCCGAGATCGCCGTCATCTCTCTGGGCGGCATTGTGGCTTCCCGCAGCGTCCGTATGGCCGGCGATATGTTCGACCAGGCCATCATCGCCTTCATCAAGCGCAAGTATAACCTGCTGATCGGCGAGCGCACCGCCGAGCAGATCAAGATCGACATCGGCTCCGCCTACAAGCTGGAGGAGGAGATGACCATGGAGATCAAGGGCCGCAACCTGGTGGACGGCCTGCCCAAGAACATTGTGGTTCACTCCGAGGACGTCCGCGAAGCCCTGCTGGAGTGCCTGGTCAAGATCACCGACGCCATCAAGGAGACCCTGGAGCGCACCCCGCCCGAACTGAGCGCCGATATCATCGACCGCGGCATCACCCTGACCGGCGGTGGCGCCCTGCTGCGCGGCCTGGATAAGCTGATCCAGAGCGAGACCGGCATCGATGTCCATGTGGCCGAGGACCCCCTGGATTGTGTGGCCACCGGCGCCGGCGCAGTGCTGGACCATGTGGATGTGCTGCACGACGTGCTGGACACCGACGGGGATCATATGTAAGACATTTGGGCCGGACGGAGCGCCCGGGATGTATATTCCGGCCCCAAAACCGGCATAACCATAAAAGCGAAAACAAGAGCGCGGATGGCACCGGCTGTCCGCGCTTTTTCACCCAGTGAAGGGGAGGCGGGCCGTGAAAGATTTTTTTGAGACCTGGAAATTCAGGATTCTGATCGCGGTGGCGGTCTTTCTGGCCGGGCTGATGGCGTATGCCGCGGCCAATGGCCGGCTGACGGCCGCTCCGCAGGAGCTGCTGAGCGTGGCGGTGGCGCCCTTCCAGAAGGTGGCCTCTCTGGTGGGCGGCGGGGTGTCGTCGGTGTGGGAAAAATACACCTCCATCGACGAGACCATGGAAGAAAACGAGGCTCTCCGGGCCGAAAACGCCGAGCTGCGCCGCCAGCTGGTGGACTATGACCAGCTCAAGGCCGAGAACGAGGCCTTCAAAAACCTGGCCGGCATCCAGGAGGATAACCCCGAGATGAGCTTTGTCTCGGCCTTTGTCATCGGCCGGGACGCTCTGGACGCCTTTGGAGGCTTCACCCTGGATAAGGGTACCGCCCACGGGGTGGAGCGGGGCGACACCGTCATCGACGACGAGGGCCAGCTGCTGGGCACCGTCATTGAAGCCGACCTGACCAGCTGCCGGGTGCTGACCATTCTGCACCCCAGCTTCAACGCGGCGGGCGTGGTGTCCCGCACCCGGGACAACGGCATTCTCACCGGCGACGCGGCCTACGCCGCCAAGGGCCAGTGCGTCTTCACCGACCTGTCCCGTGAATCCATGGCGTCGGTGGGGGATGAGATCATCACCACCGGCCTGGGCGGCGTCTATCCGCCGGATATCCTGGTGGGCCGAATCGTCAGCATCGAGCCGGAGGCCAGCGGCACATCGGTCATCGCGGTGATTCAGCCCGACGCCGACGTGCTGGGGGTCAAGCAGGCCTTCATCATCACCGACTACTGAGCTTCCAACCGTTTTGGATCACTGTTAGAAAGGCGGGACTTTGATGGAATCACGCCGCAAGCGCAGGCGCTCCCAGTTTTATAAGTGGGGCCTGTATGTTCTGCTGCTCCTGGCCTGCACTGTGCTGCAGACTGTGCCGGGGTTTTTGCAGTTCGGGCAGGCCAAGCCGGTCTTTCTGCTGCCGCTGGCCCTGGCCGTGGCCGTCTGGGAGGATGAGTTCTCCGGGGCGCTGTTCGGCGCAGTCTGCGGCCTGATGTGGGATTACACCGCCGGCCGGACGGTGGGCCTGCTGGCCCTGGCCCTGATGATGCTGAGTTTCGGGGTGTCGGTGGCCAGCCAGCTCTACCTCAAACTGACCCAGACCAACTTTGCCCTGGTGACTGCCGGGGCGCTGGCGCTGGTGCTGTGCAGTGACTTTCTGTTCTATTACGCCATGCCGGGCTACAGCAATATGCTGGAGCGCTTTGTGGGCTATGTGCCGCTGACCGTCCTGATGAGCGCTGTGCTGTCGGTGCCGCTCTACCGGGCCGTCCGGTGGACCAGCGAGACGTTTAAAATCGACAACGGCGTCATCTAGCGCCCGGCCCGCGGCCGGCCAAACGCCGAAAGGGGGGACCCTCACCATGGATGAACATAAAATCGTGACCCGGCGCCTGGCGATGCTGATAGCTGTCGCCCTGGCGGTCTTTGCGCTGTATGTTTTGCGGCTGATCTTTTTGCAGCTGGTCCATGGGGATGAGTTTGCCGCCCGCGCTACCAGCACCACCGAATACCGCTTCAACGTCACAGCGGCTCGGGGCGACATTGTGGACAGCGCCGGCCGCCGGATTGCCACCAGCACCACCTGCTACAATGTGGAGCTGAGCAAGCTGCTGATCGGGGACAACGACCTGAACGAGACCATCCGCAAGGCGGTGGAAATCCTGCAGGCCAACGGCGAAAGCTGGAACGACGGCCTCCTGATCGGCTACGCCGACGGGGCGGGGAACTACGACTTTACCGGAGATCCCGCCAGCCAGAGCGACCAGAACGCCATTGCCGCGGTGAAGGAGGCCCTGGGCCTCCAGCAGTACGCCACCGCCAACGACGTGATGGACCGCCTGATTGAAAAATATGAGCTGGAGAGCTACGACCCCACCTGGCAGCGGATTCTGGGAGGAATCCATTACCAGATGGAGCAGGAAGCTTTTTCCAACGTGAACAACTTCACCCTGGCTGAGAACGTCTCGGACAAAACCGTGGCCACTGTCAAGGAACACAGCCTGACCCTGCCGGGCGTGGAGATTGCCGAGACCAGCGTCCGCAGCTACACCGACGGCACCATTCTGCCCCATGTGCTGGGCCGGGTGGGCAAAATTACCGCCGAAATGTGGCGCGTTACCGACGAAAACGGCCAGGTGACCTATCCTCTGCGGGATAAGGGCTACGCCATGAACGACGTCATCGGCATCTCGGGCCTGGAGTCGGCCTATGAGGACCAGCTCCGGGGCCAGGACGGCGTTGAGACCATCACCCGGGACAGCGACGGCGTCATCATCGACACCAGCATCACCACCGAGCCGGAGCCCGGCAAGACGGTGATGCTCACCGTCAACAGCGAGTTCCAGAAGGCGGTGGACGACGCTCTGGCCCGCAACGTCCAGCAGATTGCCACCACCTACAACGTGGACGCCAGCGCCGGCGCAGTGGTGGTCATCGACGTCAAGACCGGTGGAATCCTGGCCTGCTCCAACTATCCCAGCTACGACCAGAACCTCTACAGCACCCAGTACAGCGCATACAGCGCCGACCCCGGCCTGCCCCTGTACAACCGGGCGCTGCAGGGACTGTATACTCCCGGTTCCACCTATAAGCCCTCGGTGGCGGTGGCTGCCCTCATCAGCGGGCTCATTGACCGCAACAGCACCGTCTACTGCAACGGCGTTTACAACTACTTCAGCGATTACCACCCCCGCTGTACCCGTCACGGCCACAGCGGCAACATCGACGTGGTGACCGCCATCAAGTGGAGCTGCAATATCTTCTTCTACGACGTGGGCCGCCGGCTCACCAGCGATGTGTACGATGACTACGCCTATCGCCTGGGCCTGGGCACCCCCACCGGCGTGGAGGTCAGCGAGTCCACCGGACGCCTGACCACCAAGGAGGACTCTAACTACACCGCCTCTCTGGAAATCCAGGCCGCCATCGGCCAGGGCAACACGGTGGTCACCCCGGTGCAGCTGGCAACCTATGCCGCCACCATCGCCAACAAGGGCGTCCGCTACCGGACCCACTTTGTGAAGGCCCTGCTGGACACCAACACCGGTGAGGTGCTGGAAGAGGTGGAGCCCGAGATCGTGGAGATCATCGAGGACGACGTGGGCGCTTTTGATATCGTGGAAGAGGGCATGGTGGGCGCGGCCCAGACCGTCGCCGGCCTGGCCAACTATCCCTACACCATCGCCTGCAAGACCGGCACCCCCCAGCGCAGCGAAAAGACCCCTTCGGGCAGCTACTACACCAACTCCACCATCATCGCCTATGGCCCGGTGGAGGACCCCCAGATTGCGGTGGGCATCGTGGTGGAATACGGCGGCGGCGGTTCCCGTACCGGCGAGCTGGTGGCGGATATTTTCAACGCCTATTTCTTCGAGCGTTCCAACGGAATGACCCATGTTCAGGAGGGTCAGCTGCTGGAATGATGGATACAAAAATAAAAGAATTTTTCGTATCTGTAGGAAAAATCTCGTCTCATTCTAAAAAAATTGAAGGTTCTGTATAAAAACGGTTGCTATTCTGAGAAAAATGTGGTAACATTATGATTGGAATGGCAGCATATTTGATTGGTATTGATTTTGAGTCTAGGCAAAGGAGATGGATACGGATGACGATTGCGCTGATCGCACATGACTCTAAAAAGGAATTGATGGTGCAGTTCTGTACGGCGTATTGCCGTATCCTCAGCCAGAACCAGCTTGTGGCCACCGGAACAACCGGCAAATTGATTGCCGAGTCCACCGGTCTGCCGGTCAAGCGGTTTCTGTCGGGCAAACAGGGCGGTGACCAACAGATCGCGGCCCGCATTGCATGCAATGAGATTGACCTGCTCATCTTCTTCCGGGACCCGATCAATGCCAAGCCCAGCGAACCCAATGAAATGACCCTGCTGCGTCTGTGCGACGTACATAATATTCCGATGGCGACCAACATCGCTACTGCCGAGGTGCTGATCCACGGTCTGGAGCGCGGCGACCTCGACTGGCGGAGTATTGTGAACCCGCCCCAGGCCTGATCGCAGGAATAAGAAAGTGTGAAAAGAACCCCGCCGCCCGGTTCGGTCCGGAAGCGGCGGGGTTCTTTTTTGATGTGTTTTGGATGCCGGCGGGTTATTCGGCCCGCAGGATGAAGCCGCTGCCCACCACGGCGCCGTCCTGATAGAAGGCGGCGGTCTGGCCGGGCGCAGGGGCCCGCACCGGCTCTTCAAAGACCAGGACGGCCTCCCCGTCGAAACGGGCGGGCTGGGCTTTGGCGGCGCTGCGGACCTTGACCTGGTAGGTTCCGGCGGGCAGGGGAGCGCCGTCGGGGGTGACCAGGTCGGCCACCGTCACGGTGGTGAAATATTCCTCTCCGGCCCGGGCCAGCTGAATGTCGCCGTTGTCCAGGATGGAGCGGATGAACACCGGCTCGCCCAGGGCGATGCCCAGGCCCTTGCGCTGGCCCACCGTGTAGTGGAGGACGCCCTTGTGGGGGCCCAGGTCCTCCCCGTCGGGGGAGATGAACCGTCCGGCCTTGCCGGACAGGCCCCGCTCCTCAATGTAGGCGGCGTAGTCCCCGCTGGGAATGAAGCAGATCTCCATGCTGTCGGGGGCGTCGGCGCAGTCCAGGCCGAAGTCCCGGGCCATTTCCCGGACGTCGTCCTTTTCAAATTCGCCCAGAGGCAGAATCAGACGGCTGAGGACCGCCTGGTCCAGCCGGCTGAGCATGTAGCTCTGGTCCCGGGCAATGCTTTCGGGCAGGTGAATCCGGCTGACGCCGTCGGCGTCCACCTCCACCCGGGCATAATGGCCGGTGGCGATGTACTGGATGCCCAGACGGTCGGCGGCCGCCAGCAGGGCGGTGAACTTCACCGCCGGATTGCAGCGGACGCAGGGGTTGGGGGTGCGGCCGGCGCAGTAGTCGGCGCAGAAGGGGGTCACCACTTCCCGCTCAAACAGCTCCTGGGCGTCCAGCACCAGGCACTCAATGCCCATCTGCTGGGCGGCCCGCTGGGCTGCCTCCACCGCCCCGGCGTGGGCGTCGGAGAAGCGGATCACCGCGCCGGTCACTGCGAAGCCCTGCTGCTGCAGCACCCGCACCGTCACGCTGGAGTCCACCCCTCCGCTCATCCCCACCAGGACCTTGTCCTGCTCCTCGTAGGTGTCGAACCCGTTGCCGGGCAAAAATGCGTCGTTCATGTCAATTCTGCCTCCCGCCATGTGCTTTGCTCTGGGCTACGGCCAGCTGGTCGCACCGCTCGTTTTCGGGGTGCCCCGCATGGCCCTTCACCCAGATGTAGGTGATGGTGTGTTTTTCAGCCAGCTCCAGCGCCTTGGCCCACAGGTCGGCGTTCAGCGCGGGGGACTTGTCGGCCTTTTTCCAGCCCCGGGCCCGCCAGGATTTGGCCCAGCCCTTTTCCAGTCCGTTGATGACATACTGGCTGTCGGAACAGTAGCGCACCTCGCAGGGCTCTTTCAGCAGGCCCAGCGCCTCGATGAAGGCTGTCAGCTCCATCCGGTTGTTGGTGGTGGCGGCGTCCCCGCCGCTCAGTTCCTTTTCATAGACTTTTTCGCCGCTGCGGTACCGCAGAACCGCTCCCCAGCCGCCCGGGCCGGGGTTGCCGCTGCAGGCGCCGTCGGTGTAGATCTCAACCTTTTTCATCCTGTTCTCCTGCAAAACGTAAAGAGCATTCTACCTCTTATATTAGAGGCACCGGACCCGTTCTGTCAAGCCCAAATGCACAGGCCGCGGGCCGGGGCCGCAGCGGGGGGCAGGGGAGCCGCTGGGCATTTTTGGAAAAAACATCCGCTCCGCCCCGGGGCTTTGTCGCACATACGATGCATTTTGCCTCCCGGGCCGCCCTGTATGCTCCCAGGGGTGGTATATTTGGTGACTGCGTCGCCCAAGCTTGAATTGACAAAAGCGGGTGCAGATACTATAATTGTTCCAAATAGAACGCGCGGAAGGGTGCATGTACAGCATGCGCCTGCCATCCCGGGGGCTGGCCGCGGTCGCATTGAGCAGATGGACCGTGCAGGCTGACCCAAGGCCCCGGGGGCAAAAAAGATCTCATCGATCACAAAAAAGATCATAGAGCCGGAGACCGGCTTTTTATAATACGATTGTTTACCGGAGACCGGGCAGAATGCCGCGGCCTCCCCGTCGGCATGGGTAAGATACCCTGCCGCATTTGTTTTGGAGGTACAAATGGCACAGGCAAAAGAGAATACGGGCAGCCCGTCCAGCAACGCAAGACGGAACAATTCCAGCGGTGAGGGCCGGACCCAGCGCCCCCGCCGCCCCATGTATACCCGGCGCCCCCGGCGTCCTCAGAACGTCCAGAAGGGCGGCGCCCGCGTGCCCATCCACATTTATCCTCTGGGCGGCCTGGGAGAAGTGGGCAAGAATATGACCGTCTACGAGTGCTGCGGCGATATGATTATCGTGGACTGCGGCCTGGTTTTCCCCGACAGCGAGATGTACGGCGTGGATATGGTCATCCCCGACTTCACCTTTGTGCTGCAGAATAAGGACAAGATCAAGGGCCTGCTGATTACCCACGGCCATGAGGACCACATCGGCAGCATTCCTTACCTGCTGCAGAAGATAGACCTGCCGGTGTACGGCACCAAGCTGACCCTGGGCCTCATCCGCAACAAGCTGGAAGAGTTCAACCTGGCGGGCCGCACCCACTTTGTGGAGATCACCCCCAAGCAGAAGCTGCGTCTGGGCTGCTTCACGGTGGAGCCCATCCACGTCAACCACTCCATCCCCGATTCGGTGGGCTTTGCCATCGACAGCCCGGCAGGCGTCATCATCCAGACCGGCGACTTCAAGATCGACTACACTCCGCTGGCCTGCGGCCCCACCGATCTGACCACCCTGGCCGAGTACGGCCGCCGCGGCGTGCTGGCCCTGCTGAGCGATTCCACCAACGCCGAGCGCCCCGGCTTCACCGCCACCGAACAGAAGGTGGCCGCCGGCGTCCACAACCTGTTCACCCAGGCCCGGAACAAGCGGATCATCATTGCCACCTTTGCGTCCAATATCTACCGCATCCAGCAGATCATCGACCTGGCGGTCCAGGAGGGCCGCAAGGTGGCTTTCAGCGGCCGCAGCATGGTGAACAATACCGCCATGGCCCAGGAGCTGGGCTATATGCACATCCCCGACGGCACCCTCATCAACATTGAGGAGCTGAACCGCTATGCCCCCGAGGAAGTGGTGCTGATCACCACCGGCAGCCAGGGCGAGCCTTTGAGCGCTTTGTCCCGGATGGCTTCCTGCAGCCACCGCCAGGTGCGGGTGGGCCCGGGCGACTTCATCATCATCTCGGCCAACCCCATCCCCGGCAACGAAAAGAGCGTCACCAAGATTGTCAACGGCCTGCTGATGCTGGGGGCCGAGGTCATTTACGAGAGCATGTACGACGTGCACGTCTCGGGCCACGCCTGCCAGGAAGAGCAGAAACTGATGCTCACCCTGACCAAGCCCAAGTACTTCCTGCCGGTCCACGGCGAGTACAAGCAGCTGAAAAAGCATGCCCTGACGGCGGCCAGCCTGGGCATCCCCCACAGCAATATCCTCATCGCCGAGAACGGCTCCAACGTCATCCTGACCCAGGACGAGATCAAACTGGGCGACCCGGTGACCGCCGGCGCCGTGATGGTGGACGGCCTGGGTGTGGGCGACGTGGGCAATGTGGTCCTGCGGGACCGCAAGCACCTGTCCGAGGACGGCCTGGTCATCATTGTGGCCACCGTGGACAGCAAGACCGGCAAAGTCCTGGCCGGGCCCGACCTGGTGAGCCGCGGCTTTGTCTATGTGCGTGAAAACGAAAGCCTGATGGACGGCGCCCAGAGCACCGTCGAGATGGCTCTGAACCGCTGTGTCGAGGAGCACGTCCGCGACTGGAACAGCGTCAAGACCCGGATGCGCGAGGCTCTCAGCAGCTATATCTACCGGCGTACCAAGCGCAGCCCGATGATTCTGCCCGTTCTGATGGAGGTCTGAGCAAGACCCGCGGGCATAGTTTTTCCTCCCCGGGAGGAAGGGAAGAGAGGCATCCGCCATGAAGCAAAAACCCAGATGGACGCTGGAAATGTTTACGGCGGGCTTTGCGCTGCTGGCAGCTGTGCTGATGTTGCTGCTGCTGATGGTGCAGCCGGCTGTCTGGCCTGTGCTGCTGGTACTCGTCGTTTTGTGCGGGGTGCTGGTGGTGGTGTCCCGGTACCGTGTGCGCCGCTGGGCGGCGCGCTGGGTGACCGGCACCAGCTTTGAGAACTCCAAGACCCAGTACAGCCTGGCATCCCTGTCCCAGCCGGCGGCCCTGCTCAGCGGGGACACGGTGGTCTGGTATAACATCCCCTTCCGGGATTATGTGCTGAACGGCGCCGACCAGCTGGCCGGCCGGGTCAACAAGCTTCTGCCGGGCCTGGAACTGGCCCAGTGCGGCACCCCCAACGGCCAGGTTCTGGCCTGCGCCAGCGGTGTGTGGCGGATTCACGCCTCCACCGTGGACGGCGAGGGGAAGGAGAAAACCAGTATTCTGGTCCTCAACGACGAGACCGCCCTGCGCAAAATCGAGAACGAATACAAGGCCAGCCGCCCCGGCTATATGATTTTCTCGGTGGACGGCTACGACGACGTGTTCAGCGATATGCTGGACAGCGAGAGCGCCCGCCTGCTGGAGCGGATCAACCGCACCATCGAGGGGATGATCGCCCGGGGCACCGGCTTCCTCCGCCGCGTGGCCAATGGCCGCTATATCGCGGTGGTGGAGGAGCGCCAGCTGGAGCAGTTTGCCCAGCAGGGCTACGACGTGCTGGATAAAATCCGCGCCCTGGAGCCCAGCGTCAACCTGTCCATTTCCATCGGCATCGGCCGGCGGGCCCCCACGCTGCATGAGGCCCAGGAGATGGCGGTGCAGGCTCTGGACATGGCCCAGGGCCGCGGCGGCGACCAGGCCGCCGAGATGACCCCCGACGGTTTCACCTTCTACGGCGGCGTCAGCCACGGCGTGGAAAAGCGCAGCAAGGTCCGCAGCCGTATCGTGGCCGAGGCCCTGGTGGAACTCATCAAGGCGGCGGACCATGTGGTCATCATGGGCCATCGGATGAGCGATCTGGACGCCATCGGCTCGGCCGAGGGCGTGCTGCGGATCTGCAAGATCTGCGATGTGCCGGCGGTCATTGCCGTCCGGCGGGAGGCCACCCTGGCCACCAGCCTGATCCATGCCATTGAGGACGCCGGCCAGGAGAGCGACTTCATTGATCCCCGCAGCGCCCTGGCCATCATCACCAAAGAGACTCTCTGCATCGTGGTCGATACATACCAGGTTGGCCAGGTGGAGAGCAAGGAAATTCTGGACAAGTGCGGCAAAGTCGCGGTCATTGACCACCACCGCAAGGGCGTGGGCTATATCGAGAACGCCGTTCTGGTCTGCCATGAGCCCTACGCCTCCTCGGCCAGTGAGCTGGTCACCGAGCTGCTCCAGTATGTGGGCGGCCGGGACGACAAGCCCACCCGGGTGGAGGCCGAGGGCCTGCTGTCCGGCATCATGCTGGACACCCGGAACTTCAGCCTTCACACCGGCGTGCGCACCTTTGAGGCGGCCGCGGCCCTGCGCCGCTACGGCGCCGAAACCGAGCGCGCCTGGTCCCTGTTTGACGTCAGCCTGACCGAGTACAACTCCAAGGCGGGCCTTGTCTCCAAGGCGCAGATGTACAAGGGCTGCGCCGTGGTTCTCAGCGGCGAACTGCCGGCGGAGGCCCAGGTGGCCGTTCCCCAGGCAGCCAACGACCTGCTGAGCATCGAGGGAGTGCAGGCCAGCTTTGTGGCGGTTCAGACCGGCAGTATGGTCAAGATTTCGGCCCGCAGCATGGGCCAGGTCAATGTCCAGGTCATTATGGAGAGCCTGGGCGGCGGCGGCCATCAGACCATGGCGGCCACCGTCCTCAAGCACACCTCCCTGGACCAGGCCCGGGAGCGCCTCCACGCCGCCATCGACGGCTACCGTGCGTCCCAGAAGAAGGGCAGCGCCAAGGACTGACGTCCCGGCGCGCCTCCATCATCCGCTGAACGGGTGCGGCTGCAGAGCAGACGCGCCTTTTCAGCACAACGGGCTGGCCTGTCCAGCCCGTCCCCGAACAAAGGAGAAGCGGAATGAAGCAGTATGATTATCTGATCGTGGGCGCCGGCCTGTTCGGCGCGGTTTTCGCCCAGGAGGCCCGCCGGGCCGGCAAGCGCTGCCTGGTCATCGACCGGCGCAGCCACATTGCAGGCAACATCTACACCGAACAGGTGGAGGGCATCAACGTCCACCGCTATGGCGCTCATATTTTCCACACCAACTCCAAGGAAGTGTGGGATTATGTGGGCCGTTTTGCCACCTTCAACCGCTACACCAACAGCCCCATCGCCAACTACCACGGCGAAATCTACAACATGCCCTTCAACATGAACACCTTCAACCGGATGTGGGGCGTGGTGACTCCTGCCGAGGCCAAGGCCGAGATCGAGCGCCAGCGGGCTGCCGCCGGCATCACCGAGCCCAAAAACCTGGAGGAGCAGGCCATCAGCCTGGTGGGCACCGATATCTACGAGAAACTGGTGAAGGGCTATACCAGCAAACAGTGGGGCCGCCCCTGCGACCAGCTGCCGGCCTTCATCATCAAGCGGCTGCCGGTCCGCTTCACCTACGACAACAACTATTTCAACGCCCTCTATCAGGGCATCCCCAACGGCGGCTATACCGCCATGGTGGAGGGGATGCTGGAGGGCACCGAGGTCCGCCTGGGGGTGGATTACCTCCAGGAAAAGGAGTCTCTGGACGCCCTGGCCGACCGCGTGGTCTATACCGGCCCCATCGACGCCTATTTCGGCTATCGTCTGGGCGCGCTGGAATACCGCAGCGTCCGTTTTGAGACCGAGGTGCTGGACACCGACAACTACCAGGGCAACGCGGTGGTGAACTACACCGACGCCGAGACCCCCTACACCCGGATCATCGAGCACAAGCACTTTGAGTTCGGCACCCAGCCCAAGACGGTCATCAGCCGGGAGTACAGCGCCGAGTGGAAGGTGGGGGATGAGCCCTACTATCCCGTCAACGACGACAAGAACGGCGCCCTGTATGCCCAGTACCGGGCCCTGGCCGACGGAGAGAAGAACGTCCTGTTCGGCGGACGCCTGGGCGAGTACCGCTACTACGATATGGACAAGGTCATCGAGAGCGCCCTGGAGGCCGTCCGGAAGGAACTGGGCTGAGGGGCTGCGGACCGGGTTTCGGTCTGTCACCCGGTCACAAAAGACGTCGCCGCGCCCTTGCCGAAACGGCCGGGATGCGGTATACTAAAGGAAGAAAATGGGCCTGGTGTGCAGACGCCGCCGGGCCGGAAATGAGGGATCAGCCATGAAGGTTATTTTGAAGCAGGACATCAAGGGAATCGGCAAGAAGGACGAAATCCATGAGGTTTCGGACGGCTACGCCCGCAACTACCTGTTCCCCCGCAAGCTGGCGGCTGTGGCCGATGCCAGCGCCCTGAACGTCGCCCGCAGCAAGGAGGCCGCCGCCGACTTCCATGAGGCGGAGAATGTGGCCGCTGCCCAGGCTCTGGCTGCCAAGATCAACAGCCGCATTGTCACTGTCAAGGCCAAGGGCGGCGCATCGGGCCGCCTGTTCGGCAAGGTCACCAGCAAGGAAATTGCCGCTGCCCTGTCGGAGGCCACCGGCGAGACGGTGGACAAGAAGAAAATCGAGCTGGAGATCAAGGACATCCGGGATGCCGGCGTGTTCAACGGCAAGGTCCGGCTGTATCCGGGCGTTGTGGCCAGCTTTAAAGTGAACGTGGAGGTCGAGCAGGCGTAAAAGCTGCGACGGCTGCCGCTGCGCTCCCTGCAAAAAGGGGGCGCTTTTTTGGCTGAAAGAGGGCTGCAAGCCCGTTTGGCCCGTTTGGCCCATTTATGCCCATTTATGGTAGAAAGGGGGAGTACCCATGCCGGAGGAACGCCGCCGTTCCCGCTATGGCAGTGAGCTGAATCTGGAGAGCATGGGCATCCAGCCGCCCTACAGTATGCAGGCAGAGCAGAGCGTGCTGGGCGCCGTCCTGCTCAAGCCGGACGTTTTGACCGACCTGGTGGAAATCGTCCGCCCCGAGATGTTCTATGCCACCCAGAACGGCCGGATTTATTCCGAGATGATCCGGCTGTTCACCGGCGACCAGACCATCGACTTTGTCACCCTGCTGGATGCGGTGGTCTCGGACAATATTTTTGCCAGCCCCGACGAGGCCAAGGTCTACCTGACCGGCCTGGCCGAGACGGTGCCCAGCATCTCCAACGTCAAGGCCTACGCTGAGATCGTCCAGGAGAAGTATCTGGTCCGCCAGCTGATGGGGGTGGCCACCGACATTCTGCAGGACGCCGGCGATGAGCCGGACGCCTCCATGCTGCTGGAAACCGCCGAGCAGCGGCTGTATGAGATCCGCTCCGGCCGGGATTCCAGCGCGTTGACGCCCCTGTCCTCCAGCATGGTGGAGACCCTGACCAACCTGCAGAAGATCAGCGGCCCCGACGCCGACAAGTACAAGGGCATCCCCACCGGGTTCCGGCTGCTGGACACCGTCCTCACCGGCCTGGGCCGGGGCGACCTGATTATCCTGGCGGCCCGTCCCGGCATGGGCAAATCCAGCTTTGCGCTGAACATCGCCACCCGCGTGGCCATGAAACAGCACATCCCGGTGGCCATTTTCAGCCTGGAAATGACCAAGGAGCAGCTGACCAACCGCATCCTCTCGGCCGAGGCCGGCATCGACAGCCAGGCCTTCCGCACCGGCGCTCTGACCGCCTCGGACTGGGAGTATCTGGCTCTGGCCACCGAAAAGCTCCACGATGCCCCCATTTACATGGACGACACCTCGTCCATCACCATCACCGAGATGAAAGCCAAGATCCGCCGGATCAACCAGGACCCCAGCCGGCCCAACATCGGCCTGATCGTCATCGACTATCTGCAGCTGATGACCTCCGGCCTGCGGACCGAAAACCGGGTCCAGGAGATCAGCACCATCACCCGAAACCTCAAGATCATGGCCAAGGAGATGAACGTCCCCATCATCGCCCTGAGCCAGCTGTCCCGTGCGGTGGAAAAACAGGGCAGCAATTCCAGCCACCGCCCCCAGCTGTCCGACCTGCGTGATTCGGGTTCCATCGAGCAGGACGCCGACTGCGTTCTGTTCCTCTACCGCGACTCCTACTACGCCAGCCAGCAGCCCGACGGCGCAGAGGTGGACGCCGACACCGCCGAGTGTATTGTGGCCAAAAACCGCCACGGCGAGACCAGTACCGTCCCGCTGGGCTGGGACGGCGCCCACACCCGGTTTATGGATGTGGATTTCCAGCACTGATATGAGCCAGAACGACGCCGAAATCCTCCAGACAACCCAAGCCCGGGTGCTTGCCCATTGTGGGCAGGCCGGGCTTTTTGTGCATGGACAGCGGGTGGCGGCGGCTGTGTCGGGCGGGGCCGACAGCATGGCCCTGCTGCGGATGCTTCTGGCCCTGGCGGAACCGCTGGGGATCACCGTTACCGCCTGCCATGTGAACCACCGGCTGCGGGGCCCTGCGGCCGACGCAGACGAAGCCTTTGTCCGGGCCCAGTGCGCCCGGCTGGGGGTGGAGCTGCGGGTGTTCCGGGCAGGGGAGGAGGGCCTGCCTCTGGCTGATGGCGGGGAGGCGGGAGCCCGCAATCTCCGCTATGCCTGTTTTGAACGGCTTCGCCGGGAAGGGATAGACCGGGTGGCCACGGCCCATACTGTTACAGATCAGGCAGAAACCCTGCTGTTCCGGCTGGCCCGGGGCACCGGGCTGCATGGGGCGGGGGGCATCCGCCCGGTGCGGGACTTCTATGTCCGGCCCCTGCTCTGCTTAACGCGGGCAGAGGTGGAGGCCTGCTGCGCCGCCTGGGGCCAGAGCTGGGTCACCGATGAGACCAACCTCTCGGACGCCTACGCCCGCAACCGCCTCCGCCACGACGCCCTGCCCGCCCTGCGCCAGGCTAACGCCGGCGCCGAGCGGAATCTGGCCCGCTTCTGCGAAAAGGCCGCCCAGGCCGACGCCTATTTTGCCCGGGCCGCCGCCGGCTTGCTGGACCAGGCTGCCCGGGTCGAGCCCCAGGACTGCCCCCCGGCGGTCCGCCGGGTTCTGGAAAGCGGGGGACCGGTCTGGCGGTTGGAGGTGCTCCAGCAGGCCGACCCTCTGATTCTGGAGGCGGCGGCCCACGCCCTGGTGGCCCCCCATCGGGACCCGGAGGAGCTGTATATCCGCCTTTTGTGCCAGCTGGTGGAAAAGGGGACCGGCGCGGTCCAGCTGCGCCCCGGGGTGCGGCTGCGGGCCGGTCAGGGCTTTTTCTGGCAGGAGGACGCCCCGGCCCCGCCAGCGGCCCCTCTGGAAGCCGTGCCCTTCTGCCCCGAAAAACAGGCCGAATATCCCCTCGGCGGGGGACAATGGCTCTGTGTGCGGCTGTCCCGCCATAGTTTTCAAGAAAAAACACAGGTCGTTCACAAAAAAGACTTAAAAAATGTAGCAGATTATGCTAGAATAACCATGTTGCATCCTGCCCTTACCCTGCGCAGCCGCCTGCCGGGGGACCTGTACCGGCCTGCCGGCCGCAGCGTCACCAAGCCCCTGCGCAAATGGATGAACGAACAGGCCATCCCTCCCCAGGTGAGGGACAGCCTGCCGGTGCTGGCAGACGGCAGCGAGGTGGTATGGGTCTGCGGTGCAGGCTTTGCGGAAGGCCTGGCCCCTCATCCGGGGGACGACGGCCTGACCCTGTACCTGGAGATACAAACCCGAAAGGGAGAAGAGAGAGGACGTTGAGTCATGGATATGCGCGACGACATTCAAACGGTTCTGGTCACCGAAGAACAGCTGAAAGCCAAGGTGGCTGAGCTGGGTGCTCAGATCAGCCGGGACTACGCAGGCAAGGACCTGCTGCTGGTCTCGATTTTAAAGGGTGCTGTGGTCTTTATGGCCGACCTGATGCGGGCGGTCACCATCCACTGCAGCATTGATTTCATGGTGGTGTCCAGCTACGGCGGCACCAACACCCAGACCACCGGCCTTGTCAAGATTGTCAAGGACCTGGACGCCGACCTCACCGGCCGGGACGTTCTGATCGTGGAGGACGTGCTGGACACCGGCGTCACCCTGTCCCACCTGGTGCCGATGCTCAAGATGCGCAACCCCAATTCGGTCCGGATCTGTGCCATCCTTGACAAGCCCGCCCGCCGCAAGACCGACATCGCCGCCGATTACCGCGGCTTTGAGGTGCCGGACGCCTTTGTGGTGGGCTATGGCCTGGACTACGACGAAAAATACCGCAACCTGCCCTATGTGGGCGTACTCAAGCCGGAGATCTACGAGGGGGAATAACCCCGGGCGGCCGGCACAAACCACCCAATAATTTCAGAATGGGAGTTGATTGTTTTTGCAGCAGAAAAGACCGCACCTGAACCCGCTGATCCTGGCGCTGGCGCTGGCCGCCGTGCTGATGATCTGGTCGGTGTTCACCACCTCCAACAGCACGACCGGCTCCACCATGAGCTATTCCACGGTGGTGCATTACTTTGAACATTTGCAGGTGACCTCCTTCACCCTGGACCGGAACACCAGCGTCATCACCATGACCATCAAGGAGGGCGACCTGCCCCTGCCCGGCGCCACCGATGACACCGCTTCGGTGCCCTCCGGCGGCCTGGTTTCGGGCCTGTTCGGCTCGGGCAGCACCTCCGGCGACTCGGTGCAGCAGAATCCGGACGGCACCGTGACCGTCCGCTACCAGCTGCCCTACGCCGGCCTGTTCATCAATGAGGTTCAGACCTATATTGAGGCCTACGACGCCGCCAACCCCGACGCCCCCATGGAGTACGACTACACCGCCCTGCGGGAGTCGGTGCCCTGGATGGAGATTTTCTTCTACCTGGCCATGCTGGGCTGCACCGGATTCATTCTGTTTTCGATGCTGCGGGGCGGCGCTGGCGGCGGCAACGTCATGAACGTGGGCCGCGCCCGTGTCAAGGATGAGTCCACCAACCAGAAAACCGCCACCTTTGCCGACGTGGCCGGCGAGGACGAGGAGAAGGAAGAGCTGAAGGAGGTCGTGGAGTTCCTCAAGAGCCCTGACAAGTTCAACTCTCTGGGCGCCCGGATTCCCCACGGCGTCCTGCTGGTAGGCCCTCCGGGCACCGGTAAAACCCTGCTGGCCCGTGCCTGCGCCGGCGAGGCAGGGGTGCCCTTCTATTCGATTTCCGGTTCGGACTTCGTGGAAATGTACGTCGGTGTCGGCGCATCCCGTGTCCGCGACCTGTTCGACAAGGCCAAAAAGACCATGCCCTGCATCATCTTCATCGATGAGATCGACGCCGTGGGCCGCCAGCGCGGCGCCGGCCTGGGCGGCGGCCACGACGAGCGCGAGCAGACCCTGAACCAGCTGCTGGTGGAGATGGACGGCTTTGAGGCCAACGACGGCATCATCGTCATGGCTGCCACCAACCGCGCCGACATTCTGGATAAGGCGCTGCTGCGCCCCGGCCGTTTTGACCGCCAGGTCTATGTGGGCCTGCCCGATGTCAAGGGCCGTGAGGAAATCCTCAAGGTTCACACCCGCAAGAAGCCTCTGGCTCCCGACGTCTCCCTCAAGGTGATTGCCCAGCGCACCGCAGGCTTTGCCGGCGCCGACCTGGAGAACCTGGTCAACGAGGCCGCCCTGCTGGCGGCCCGCCGCAACCGCAAAGCCATCACCATGGAGGACATCGAGGAAGCTTCCATGAAGGTGATGGCCGGCCCCGAGAAGAAGAGCCGCGTGGTCACCCCTGAGGAGAAGAAGCTCACCGCCTATCACGAGGCGGGCCACGCTGTGGCGGGCTTCTACTGCAAGCACCACCCCCGCGTCCACGAAATCACCATCATTCCCCGCGGCCAGGCGGGCGGCTATACCATGTACCTGCCGGAAAAGGATCGTTCCTATGTGACCCGCGGCGAGATGTTCGAGGACATCGTGTCCAGCCTGGGCGGCCGTGTGGCCGAGCAGCTGATCCTGGATGACATCTCCACCGGTGCCTCCAACGATCTGCAGCAGGCCACCAACATCGCCCGCCAGATGATCACCCGCTACGGCTTCTCGGAGCGTCTGGGCCCCGTGGTCTATGGCACTTCGCAGGAAGAAACCTTCCTGGGCCGCGACTTTGCCCAGGGCAAGGGCTACAGTGAGACCACCGCTGCCGAGATCGACAGCGAAATCCGCGATATCATCGACGAGGCCTATGAGACCTGCCGCCGCACCCTGACCGAGCACATCGATCAGCTGCACGCCCTGGCCCAGGCCCTGATCGAGCGCGAGAAGCTGAACGAGGCCGAGTTCAACGCCATCATGCGGGGCGAGAAGCTGCCGCCGCGGAAGGATGAGGACGCCCCGGTCGTCCAGCCGGCTGCCCCCGCAGCTCCGGTTCAGGAGACTCCGGTGCCGGCCCCTGAGGCCCCTGCCGCCCCGGCCGCAGAGGATGCGGCCCCTGCCGGCGATGCAGCGGAGCTGCCGGTGGAAGAGACCCCGGCCCAGCCCGCCGCCCAGGACGAAACCAATCCGGACCACAAGCCGGAACAGCCGTAACCAGCCGCCTCAGCAGACAGCAAAGGAGTGAGTGCAGTGGAGGAAAGTTTTGACCCGATTGCTCAAACCAGAGCCAACTATTATACCCCGGGCAGCCCGGTCCAGTTTGTTCGCGTGGAGCTGCTCAAAGGCAGCGTCAGCGGAGACCGCGCCGTCTGCCTGACCTTCAAAAATATTTCCCGGGTGAATCTGACCGCCCTGGAGATCCGCTTCAAGTGCAAAACCACCGGCGGCGAGGTCCTCTGTGAGGACGAATTCGAGTACCGGGACCTGGACGTCAAGCCCGGGGAACTGTTCGGCATGGACGATGCGGTCTTTATCACCCAGAAACCCATTGTCAGCGTGGACGTGGTTCTCTGCAACGTCTACAACGGCAAGCGGGTGGTCAAGCTGGACAACATCAAGCGGGTCCGGCTGCCGGCGCCCCGCACCCTGCCCGACGACCTGGCCGCTGCCCTGGAGGAGCGGATGGGCCGCAAGGGGATGCGCTATGCGCCCCAGGTGCTGGACTGCGGCTGGTATTGCGCCTGCGGTGCCTTCCACCCCAAGGAAGAGGACACCGTCTACTGCAGTGAGTGCGGCTCTGACCGCATCCTGCTTCAGAACGCTCTGAATACCCTGATGCAGCCCGAGCAGGACACCGATTCCGAGGACCTGCCTCCCCAGGGCGGCGATACGGCGGAGGTGACCGCCCCCGCGCCCGCCCCGGCCGAGCAGGAGGATGTGGAGCCCACCCGTATTGTGGGCGGGCCGGTGGAGACCGGCGGCACCCGTGCCTTTGAGCCGGTGCAGCCCTCCCGGCGGGAGTCCACCCCCCGGGTCAGCCAGGAAACCCGGCTGTTCACCCAGCCCAGCCAGCCGCCCCTCACCTCCCGCCGCCGGGACGATGACCTGGAGGACGAGGAAGAGGCCGGCGCCACCCGCACCGTCCGTGCGGCGGACCGCTGGAAGGACCAGCCTACCCGCTGCAATCGCGCCGCCCCAGTGGAGGACGACGAGGATGAGGAAGATGACCGCGACCCGGTGGCCGAGAATATCGTCCGCTGGGTGCCGCCGGTGACCGCCCTCATCTGTGCGGGCATTGCGCTGTACGGCTTTGTGTACTATCAGTTCTTTATGTAACACCCGCAGGGGGGAGCGCGTTTTGGCCGCTCCCCCTGTTTTGAGTTGAGAAAGGGGGGAGAAGATGCCCGAGGAATACCTGCAGGCCGCTTTTGAGATCAAGGCTTCCTGTGACGAGATCAGCCGGCGGATTCTGCGCTGGCACTGGGAGAACAAGCCCGGCGCCCACAGTTTTGAGTCCCTGCTGGAACATCTGGAACGCCGCCAGGAGGAGAGCCCGGCCTATTACGGACATATGCCCGACATCGGGCGGAAGACCAGCTGGCAGCAGCTGGATACCACCCTCTGCATGCGGGTCCTGCTGGACCCCGAAAACGATGCCTCCCAGCCGCTGGACCTGCTGGGCAGTACCGCCCACCCCGGGTCCGCCCGCCGGGCCTGCAACGCGGTGCGGATGGCCCGCAACGAGGCCGCCCATGCGGCAGACCGCTCCAGCGGCGGCCGCGCGGCCATTCTCTTTGACGAGGCGGTGGAGTGCATCGAGGAGGCCTACGCCGGGACGGCTTTCAGCGAGCGGGAGCTGGCCAAATACTATGAGCTCTCCAGCGAATACCTTCGCCGGTGCGGCGTCGGGGGCAAAAACGCCCCTCCGCCCCAACAGGAGGCCCCCGAGGCCGGGCAGTCTGCTCCTGAGGTCAACGTGTATCCCACCGGCGCGGCCCGCCAGAAGGCCGCCGCAGCCCGGGAAAAGAACGCCTCTGCCGCCCGCGCGGGGACCCGCTCCGGAACCAGGGAGAAAGACCCCAAAACCGGCGCGTCCGGTTCCCGGGGCAGCTCCTCCGGCAAAACCGGGTCGGGGAGCACGTCCCGCAAGACAGGGCAGAGCAGCACCCGCAGCAGCTCCAAAGGCCGGGGACGGACCGCCGGCCGCGCCAAAAAGGAGAAGGACACCGGCAGTCAGGCCGCCCTGTTTTTGGCGGTGGCGGCGCTGGTCATCGGCCTGCTGATGCGGGCCGCCGGCATGGGATTGTGGATTTTCTGAGACAAGATGGGGAGGAACAGGATGGAAAAGCGACTGATTTTTCTGGATATCGACGGCACCCTGATCGAGCCGGGCCGGATGGAGCCGCCGGCCAGCGCCGTAGAGGCGGTGGAAAAGGCCCGGGCCAATGGCCACAAGGTATTCCTGTGCACCGGCCGCAACTATAAAATGACCTCTCCGGTGCTCCACTATGGCTTTGACGGCTATGTGTCCAGCGCCGGCGGGTATGTGGTCTGCGGGGACAAGGTCCTCTTTGACTGCCCCATGGACAAGGCCCAGAGCGACGGCCTGCGGGCCATTCTGGAAGCCAACGGGGTGGAGTGCACCCTGGAGGCCCGGGACGCCACCTTTGGCGGGACCCAGATGATGGAACGTCTGTCCTCCTACCAGAAGTCCCGCCCCGGTTCCCTGAACAGTGAGCTGGAGCGTTGGCGGCAGGCCTTTGCCGATGGAATGCTGATCCGGCCCCTGACCGAGTATCAGGGGGAGCCCGTCTATAAAATCTGCTACATCGCCGACCGGGCCGAGGCGCTGGCCCCGGCCAAGGCGGCCTTTGGGGATCAGTTTGTGTTCTGCGAACAGACCACCTTCAACCACGGTCCCGGCTGCATCAATGGCGAGCTCATCAACCGCAAGTTCAACAAGGGAGAGGGCATCCGCCGCATCTGTGAATACCTGGACGTCCCAACTGCGTCGGTGATCGCCTTTGGCGACAGCGAAAACGACCTGGAAATGACCGATGTGGCCGGCATCAGCTATTGCATGGCCAACGGTGCTGAGGCGCTGAAAGCCCGCTGTGACCGGGTCTGCCCCTCGGTGAAGGAGGACGGCATCGCCCGCGCCTTCGCGGAGCTGGGCCTGATTTAAACTAAACCGCGTACATAAAAACACCGCGTGTCTTTGGCTCTTTGTGGGTCGGAGGCGCGCGGTGTTTTGTTACAGGTTTTTGTTGGGGTAGGAGCTGGCATCCAGAATGATCCGCTTGCACTGGGGGCAGCAGAAACTCGCGATCCGGTGGGGGCCGAACCAGCATTGCCCCAGCTGCAGCGCGTAGGTTTCATCGGGATAGGGTAAAAGGGTGAGGGGATGGCTCTGGGCGGTCCACAGAGCCGGCCCGCCGATGGTCAGATAACCTTCGTGCATGGGAGTGTGGCAGAAAGGACAGTCCATATTGCCTTACCTCCGGATCAGTCCCGGGCCCGCAGCTGCCAGAAGGCCACCGCGCTGGCCGCGGCCACGTTGAGAGAGTCCACCCCGTGGGACATGGGGATCTTGACGGTGTAGTCGCACTGGGCGATGGTCTCGGCAGAGAGTCCGTCCCCCTCGGTGCCCAGAATCAGGGCCAGACGGTCCTCGGCCATCAGGGCCGGGTCGTCGATGGACACCGACCGGTCGCTGAGGGCCAGGGCGGCGGTCTTGAACCCCAGCTCGTGAAGCTGGGCCAGACCTGCCCCCGGCCAGTCGGCGGGCAAAGCGCCAATCTGGGTCCAGAGCACCTGGAACACCGTTCCCATGCTGACCCGCACCGCCCGGCGGCAGAGGGGATCGCAGCAGGAGGGGGTCACCAGGACGGCGTCAATGTGAAGGGCCGCCGCCGAGCGGAAAATAGCTCCCACGTTGGTGGAGTCCACAATGTTTTCCAGTACCGCTACCCGGCGGGCTCCCTGGCAGAGGGCTTCCACCGGGGGCAGGGCCGGCCGGTGAAAGGCGGCCAGCACACCCCGGGTCAGCTGGTAGCCGGTGAGGGCGGTGAGGATTTCCCGGTCGGCAGTGTAGACGGGGACGTCGCCGCACCGGGCCAGCACCTCATGGGCGGGACCGTCGATTTTCCGGCGCTCCATCAAAAAGGACAGGGGCTGATACCCTGCGTCCAGGGCCCGGGCGATGACCTTGGGGCTCTCGGCAATGAAAACCCCTTTCTCGGGCTCCAGACGGTTTCGCAGCTGATTTTCGGTCAGCCGGGCGAACACGTCCAGGGCAGGGTTGTTCAGATCGGTGATTTCAATGATATTCGGCATGGTTTCTCCTTGATGACAGGATGATGGCGTGTCACGGCTGGACCGAGAATCCGCTGTCCCCCGACAGGCCGTCCAGATTCAGCATCCCTTCCAGGGCGGCAATGTCCGCCGACACGTCCAGCGCGTCGGACTGGAACAGCTTGTCCAGCTGGTTTTCAAAGGCGGTGACCAGCAGGTCCAGAGACCGCTGGATGCTCTGCTTGGTGCGGGTGATGTTTTCGCCAGCCACCCCCTGGCTGTCCAGCTGGGCATAGGTGTTCAGCAGCTTGAGGGAGGTGGGCAGGTAATAGCTGATGAATTTCCGCAGCTGCTCCTGTTTGGAGGGGTCTTTCTCCGCCAGGGCGAAAATCCGGGCGGAAATCTGTTCCAGCCGGGCGGCCTTTTCCTGCATGACGGGGTCGGACAGGGCACTGCTTGCCTGATGGAGCTGCCGCAGCAATTTCTCGTACTGGGTCTCGTCGGTGGGGTCCGGTTCGGGGGCCGGCGAGGCAGGGATGGGGGCAGCGCCCCGCACCACCAGAAAGTCGGTGCGGTTGTCGATGTAGGCATCGGGGCCGAAATAGCCGTGGTCAATGGCGCTTTCCAGGATTTTGCGGCCCTTGTCGGCGGGGATGCCGGCGGCTGCAAACAGTTCCTGCAGGGGGATGTTGTCCTGGTCGCCCACCACCTTGTCCAGCTGGCGCTCCAGTTTGCTGACCCGCTTGAGCATCAGACTGAAGGCCAGGGCTCCGCCGCCGCCCACAATCTGGGCCACCGCCATGAAGAAATCCTTCCAGTCGTTGAGGAACAGCCGGTCGTAGATGGACCGGGTAAAAATGAGATGGGATACAGCGTCGGGCAGGCTGACTGCGCCGATGAACAGCAGGATGGCTCCCGCTATGGTGCACAGCTGGGTGATTTTCTGCTGATGACGCTTGGAGCGCTGCTGTTCCAGGGTGGGGTGGTCGTGATTGGCTGTGTAGTGGGCGCTGTAGTTGTAGGGCTCGTTTTGGGAGTTGGCCTGGCGGGTGTCCTGTGGACGGAAGTCGGCAGCGTATTCCTGACGCTCCCGGGCGGCCCGGAGCTCTTTCTTTTCGCTGTCCCGGTCGATGGCCCGGACGATGAACAGAATCACCGACAGCCAGGGCGCCAGGCCCAGCAGAATCAGCAGGGCAATGGTGGGAATATGCGCGAAATAGTGTCTGCGTTGCGGTTGCATAAGATGATGACCTCCCAAGCTAAGACGACAAAACGAGCCGTGCTCCTTCTATTATAATGGAACACGGCTCGTTTGTTAAGATTGATTTTTGAGAGGGGGAGCGGCCCTTACTTCATCAGGGCGCAGACGGCGTCGGCGTAGGCGACGGGATCGTCTACCGGCAGGCCCTCAATCAGCTGGGCCTGTGCGTAGAGGATCTGGCTGTACTGGGCCACCTTGTCGGTGTCGCCGGCCTCCTGAGCAGCCTTCAGGACCGCAAAGACCGGGTGAGAGGCGTTGATTTCCAGCACCTTGTCGCTCTTGACGTCCTCGCTGCCGGGCTGGCGGGACAGCACTTTCTCCATCTCGATGGACAGGGGGCCGTCGGCCGACAGGCAGACGGGGTGATCCTTCAGACGGGTGGAAACCCGCACTTCCTTGATCTTGCCTTCCAGGGCGGTCTTCATGGCGTCGAACAGGGACTTGTTCTCAGCGGTGGCCTCCTCGGCGGCCTTCTTCTCCTCCTCGGACTCCAGGCCCAGGTCGTTGCTGTTGATGTTCTTGAACTCAACGGTGCCGTCCTTGCCCTCGGCGTCCTTGCGGGGGAAGCTGTGCATGATCTGGAAGCAGAACTCATCCACGTCCTCGGTCAGGAGCAGCAGGTCATAGCCCTTGTCCAGCACCAGGGATGCGGTGGGCAGCTTGGCCAGACGGTCGGCGGAGTCGCCGGCGGCGAAGTAGATGTACTTCTGCTCGGCGGGCATCTTCTCCACGTACTCCTCCAGAGTCACCATCTTCTGCTCCTTGGCGGAGTAGAACAGCAGCAGGCCCCGCAGCAGTTCGGCATGCATGCCGTAGTCAGAGTAGGCGCCGAACTTGATCTGACGGCCGAACTCCTTCCAGAAGGCCTCATACTTCTCCCGGTCGTTGACCAGCATGGCGTTCAGCTCGTTCTTGATCTTCTTCTCCAGGGCGTTGTGGATCAGCTTGAGCTGGCTGTCCTTCTGGAGGGTCTCACGGCTGATGTTCAGGCTCAGATCCTGGCTGTCCACGATGCCCTTCACAAAGCTGAAGTAATCGGGCAGCAGGTCGGCGCACTTGTCCATGATGAGGACGCCCGAGGCGTACAGGGCCAGGCCCTTCTCGTACTCCTTGGTGTAGTAGTCGTAGGGGCGGTGAGAGGGGACGAACAGCAGGGCGTTGTAGTTGGCAGTGCCCTCGGTCCGGCTGACAATCACCCGGGCGGGATCAGCGTAGTCGCCGAAGTGGTTCTTGTAGAAGGTGTTGTACTCCTCGTCGGTGACCTCGCTCTTCTGCTTTTTCCAGATGGGCACCATGCTGTTCAGGGTCTCCAGCTCGGTGTACTCCTCCCACTCAGGGGTGTAGTTCTCGGGCTTGGGATCGGGTTCGGGCTTCTGGCGGCTCTTGGTCCGCTCCATCTGGATGGGGTAGCGGATGTAGTCGCTGTACTTCTTCACGATGGCCGACACGCCGTACTCCGAGACGTAGTTGTCGTAGTTTTCAGTGTCGGTGTTGTCCTTGATGTGCAGGATGATGTCGGTGCCGGCGGTTTCCTTCTCGGCGGGGGTGATTTCATAGCCCTCCACGCCGCTGGACTCCCACTGCCAGGCCTGGTCGCTGCCGTGGGCCCGGGTGATGACGGTGACATGGTCTGCCACCATAAAGGCAGAGTAGAAGCCCACGCCGAACTGGCCGATGATGTCGATGTTTTCATCGGTGTTTTCGGTCTTGAAGTCCTGGCTGCCCGAGTGGGCGATGGTGCCCAGGTTCTGCTCCAGCTCCTCCCGGGTCATGCCGATGCCGTTGTCCGAGACGGTCAGCATCCGGTTTTCCTTGTCCAGGGTGAGCAGGATGCGGAAATCTTCCCGGTTCATCCCCACCGAGGTGTCGGTCAGGCTCTTGAAATAGAGCTTGTCGATGGCGTCGGAGGCGTTGGAGATCAGCTCCCGCAGGAAGATTTCTTTATTGGTATAGATCGAATTGATCATCAGGTCCATCAGCTTTTTGCTTTCGGCCTGGAACGGCTGCATTGCCATAGCAAAAACCTCTTTTCTTCTCTCAACCAGTGCCAGTATAACTTAGCACTCAAATGTTCTGAGTGCTAATATACACCGTTTCAGCCCGAAAATCAAGCCCTGCGGGGGTTCCTTCATAAAAAGTTTAAAAATCCTCTTTCCAGCCGGGGCCCTCTGCGGTACAATAGGAGTCGGGCGGCCGCGCCCGGCAAAGGGAAAGCCGCCGCCCGGGAGGAGAACGCAATGAGAGTTGAAAAGCTGAAAGCAGGCGCCGCCGAGCTGACGGTGTACCTGTGGGAACCGGCGGCCGTGATGCCCCTGACCGCCACCCGGCCTCTGGTGCTGGTGGTGCCGGGGGGCGGCTATGAACACGTCAGCCAGCGGGAGAGCGACCCGGTGGCCCTGCGGTTTCTGGCGGCGGGATATCATGCCGCCGTGCTGCGGTACAGCGTGGAGGATGGGGCCCGGGACTACCGGCCTCTTTCGGAGCTGAGCGAATCCCTGGCCCTGCTGCGGGCCCGGGCAGAGGAATGGGGCATCCGGCCCCATCAGATTGCGGTGTGCGGATTCTCGGCGGGAGGGCATCTGGCCTTGTCCTCGGCGGTGCTGGACCTGCCCGGCCGTCCGGCGGACCAGCAGCGGCCCGACGCTTTGATCCTCAGCTATCCGGTGGTGACGGCGGGTCCCTATGCCCATCGGGGCAGCTTTGTCCGCCTGTCCGGCACCGGGGATCTGGAGGCCCACCGCGCCTTTGGCCTGGAGGACAAAATCACCCCGGCGGTGCCGCCGGTCTTTGTCTGGCACACCATGGAGGACGCCACCGTCCCGGTGGAAAACACCCTGATGCTGGTGTCGGCCCTGCACCGGGCCGGCGTGCCCTGTGAGGCCCACCTGTTCCCCCGCGGCAAACATGGCCTGAGCGTCTGCACCGCCGAGGTGGGCAACGAGATGCCCCATCCCGGCCGGTGGTTCCAGCTGGCGGCCGAGTGGCTGGGGGAACAGTTCGGCTACCATGTGTGATGCGTGTTTTGCGTAAATACGAAGAAAAAATTGTGGAAAACGGTTGACATAGACAAACCGATTTTGTATACTATGGAGCGGAGGGCATCCGCTCCGGAAAAAGGAGAGCGATCTGTATGCCATTCCATGACAACCAGCCCAGAATTTCGGTGAAGGGCCTGCTGATGCAGGCATTTCTGACCGGGTGGGAGCGGTCCGACAAGAGCATTTCCCAGGACGAATACGTCGACAGCTCGATCCGTGTGATCGAGACCATGCAGGTGGAGCCCGAGAGCATTTATGCCGAGGAGGGCCTGGGCCTGCTGGACGGCGACGAAGTGGATCATCTGGATGATCTGCTGCGGGCCGACGGCGTCTGGCTTTACTACGGCGTGGAGGCGGAGAACTTCTTCCTCCTCCAGTGGTACCCGGACGAGGCCGCAGCCAAGGCCAAGCTGGCCGACCTGGAAGCTCTGGGGGACGGGGTCCAGTACATTGTGGACCTGACCCTGCGGCGCGCCAATCCCTCGGATGCCGAAAATTTTGGGGATTCATCCCCGGTGCAGCTGCGCTCCTGAGAGCAGGAGGCAGCCGGGGCAGGCGATGATACAAGGAGGAACTCTATGGGTCTGTCTGAAACAGAACGCGTACATCTCCAGGGCATCCTGCAGAAATATGAGGAGGACCCGCGGGTGCAGGAAATGGATCAGTACATCCAGCACGGCTGCGTGACCACCTTTGAACACTGCCGGAATGTGGCCCGGGTGAGCTTCTGGATCAACCGACGTTTTCATCTGGGCGCGGACGAAACCGCGCTGGCCGTGGGCGCCCTGCTCCACGACTTCTACCTGTACGACTGGCACGTGGAGGGCCGCTTCCAGAATTGCAGCGGCCTGCGCACCATCTTTAAGATGCACGGCTTCATCCATCCGCTGCTGGCCCGGGACAATGCAGACCGCTGCTTTGGCCTGACCGCCAAGGAGAAGAACATCATTCGCAGCCATATGTGGCCCCTGACGCTGTTCCATGCGCCGTCCTGCCGCGAGGCCGTGATTGTCTGCATTGCCGACAAGTACTGTGCTGTGATTGAGGCCATGTACCGCAACCGCCAGAAGGCCATCTGCGTCTGATCTCCCCGGAGAATACATCCAAAACACAAGAAAATCCCGCTGTCCGATGACAGCGGGATTTTTTGTTTGGTTTACAGTTTTTTGTAGCCGGGGGGCTCGTCGGCAGGGCAGCGGCGCTCCATCAGCCAGGTGTCCAGCCAGCGGCCATGGCAGTCCCGGGCAATCCGCTCCCGGCGGCCCACCTCCCGGAAACCGCATTTGGTGTGGAGGCGGTGGCTGGCCTCGTTGTCCTGCAGGACGGTGGACTGCAACGTCCAGTATCCGGCCTGCTCGGCCTCCCGGCACAGGGCGATCAGCAGGTGATAGCCGTAGCCCCGGCCCCGGTACCGCTCCCCCACATAGATGCTCACCTCGGCGACGCCCCGGTAACACCAGCGCATATTTACCCGGGAGAGCACAGCCCAACCCGCAATCTGGCCATCCGGCGCCAGAATCACCAGCCTGCATTCCTTGATGTGGGAGGCGTCCCAGGCACTGTAAGGCGGGCAGGCGGTTTGAAAGGTGGCGTGCTCGGTGGCGATTCCCTCCTGGTAGATTGCGGCGACCGCAGGCCAGTCGTCGGGCCGCATGGGCCGGATCAACATTGATTCATCCATGTAAATTGTTCGTCCGTTCTTTCGTATCAGAATATCTGGCCAGACAGCTCCGCCTCGGATACATATCCGGAGGCCACTACCTTGGCCCGCATGGCCGCATACAGCTCGGCCTTGGTTGCCTCATAATAGGGGTTGACAAACAGAATGCCCAGGCCGAACAGCAGATAGCCCAGAATGTTCCATCCAAAGAAGGACAGGTCCAGCACAAAGATGTTCCACTTTTCCCCGTCGGTCATGATGGTGCTGATCTCAGCGGCGCGGGCGGCCTCCAGATTGGGGTTTTCGGCCAGCAGATAGGGCACAAAGGTGTACTGATAGCTCTTGATGACGCCCGGGATCACCAGCAGCAGGGTGTAGAGGAAAATCCGCAGATTGACGTAGAACATCCCGCTGACCAGGCCCCAGTAGTTGGTGGTGAAGCCCGAGAACAGGACCTTGAGGCTAGTCTCCCGGGAGCGGTTTTCCATCATGTAGCGGCACTGTCCCACCCGGATGATGGGGGTGAACAGGATGCCCCAGCACAGGACGACCACCAGAGCCAGAACCAGGGCCAGGATGCCCAGCATCAGAAAGGCCGTGCTGAGGATGGCGGTGATGGGATTGCCGCCCAGCAGGCGGGAAGCCTGTTCCACAGCGCCGGAGGAGCTGCCCCCGCTGTTTCCGCTGAAGTTGATGTTGAGATCCACGCTGCCGGTGAGGATCGAGGCGATCAGGCACATCAAAAAGATATTCCAGTAGCTGCGCCGCAGCACCGTTTTTGCATTGGCTTTTAAAAGGGCGCGTGTCCACATAAATAAGGACCTCCTTATCGAAAGAAAACAAATCGTTTTGGCAAGAGGTATTCACAGTATAGCAGATTTTGACCCAAAGCACAATGCTGCGCCCTGCGCAAAGGTTTTGACAAGACGGCCCCGGACGGTTACAATAGGGTTGGGTACGCCGGCCGCCCGCCCCCTGCACCGGCAGACAAGGCGGGGCCGGCAGGACGGAAAGGAATCATGAATATGTTCACAGCCAAGAAAAAACTGTGCATCGGCGCGGCGGGGCTGATGCTGGGCGCGCTGCTGGCCGCGCCCGCCCGGGCCCAGGCACCCTACCTGACCACAGAATCCACGGTGGCCGAGCTCCACGCCAACGAAGGCATTGTGGGCTCGGGCTTTGACAGCTGGGACCGGGGCAGCCTTTGGCCGGAACAGCCCTGGGAATACGCCAACTGGACCTTGCGGCAGTATACCGGCGACACCGCTGCGGACGCGGTGGCGGGGCTGAACCTCATCATCGACAACTACAACAAGGGCATTCAGGTGACCTACCCCCTCTACACCCAGGAGGAGATCGCCCAGGAACCCTCCCGGGCCGACGCGGAAATCTACTATTTTCCCGCCGAGGAGCCGGGGGCGAAATATGCCCTGCTGCTGTCGGGGAATATGATGGAGCGCAGCGCCCAGGTGGATGAGTGCTGCGGCGCGGTGAGTCAGCTTCACGAGATGGGGTATGCGGCCTTCATCCTGAAGTACCGGATGGGCCATAACCTGACCGACAACGCCAACTACAACGACCTGGTCCGGGCGGTTCAGTTCATTACGGAACACGCCGGGGAACTGGGGGTCCAGGCGGAGGACTATGCCCTGGTGGGCTTTTCGTCGGGCGGACAACTGTGCGGTATCTTCGGCACCGACCGGATGGGCTACAGCAATTACGGCCTGCCCAAGCCGGGCGCGCTGCTGCTGGCCTATCCCATCCTGAACTATGTCTATGGCAAGCCGCTGCTGTTCTATATGTACGACGGCGGCCGGCCGGGGGACCATCTGGCCCCGGGGGACTACTTCTATAATATCGAAGTGCCCGCCGAGGTGACGGCCAATTATCCCCCCACGTTCCATTGGTTCGGCCGGGATGACAGCAGCCTGAAAGGGATGTTCCCGTCCCTGCAGAGTTTGGCTCTGGAGGAAGCTTTGGAGGAATCGGGTGTTATGCACCAGCTGGTGATCTATGACCATGCACCCCATGGCAGCGGCAACGGCGCCGGTACCGACGCCGCCGGCTGGTTATACGATGCGGCATCCTTCTGGGAGGCGGCGGTGGAGGCCCATCCTGCGGCCTGACCGGCTCCGCTTCCCCCAACAAAACAGGAAAGCTCAGGTGAACAACAGATGCGAATGCTCGAAAAAATCCGATCCATCGTCTATAGTACCGCAGCGGTGGTGCTGCTGTCCGAATGGATGGCCGTCCCCGCCCAGGCCGTCCTGGCGCCCTATCTTACCCCGGACTCCACCGTGGCCGAGCTGCACTTCAACCCGGGAATCGTGGGGGCCGGCTTCGATACATGGGACCGCGGAGGGCTGCTGCCCGAGCAGCCCTGGGAATACGCCAACTGGACCTTGCGGCAGTATACCGGCGACACCGCTGCGGATGCGGTGGCCGGGCTGAACCTGGTGGTGGACAACTACAATCAGGGGGTTCAGGTGACCTATCAGCTCTACAGCGAGGAGGAGATCGCCCAGGAACCCTCCCGGGCGGAAGCGCAGCTGTATTATTTTCCCGCCGAGGAGCCGGGGACCAAGTACGCCCTGGTCCTGTCGGGAAATATGCTGGAACGGACAGGCCGGGTGAAGGAGTGCTGCGGCGCGGTGAGCCAGCTCCATGATATGGGGTATGCAGCCTTTATCCTGCGCTACCGCACCGGCCATGACCTGAAGGACAACGCCAACTATGAGGACCTGGTCCGGGCGGTTCAGTTCATCACCGACCACGCCGGCGAACTGGGGGTTCAGGCCGAGGACTACGCCCTGGTGGGACATTCCGCCGGCGGCCAGCTGTGCGGCATCTTTGGCACCGACCGGATGGGCTACAGCAATTACGGCCTGCCCAAGCCGGGCGCCCTGCTGCTGGCTTACCCCATCGTCAATTATATGTACAGCAAACCCTGCTTTTTCTATGCGTACGACGGCGCCGAGCCGGGCAACTACCTGGCGCCGGGGGATTACTATTACAATATTGAGCTGGCCGCCGAGGTGACGGCCAATTTCCCGCCCACTTATCACTGGTACGGGCGGAACGATAAAACATTGGGTCTGATCTTCCAGCCCCTGCAAAGTCCGGCCCTGGACCGGGCTCTGGAGCGCAACGGCGTGATGCACCAGATGGTGGTCTACGACAATGCGCCCCATGGCGTCGGAGTGGGCACCGGCACCGACGCCGAAGGCTGGCTGTATGATGCGGCGGACTTCTGGGAGGAAGCCGTGGCCGCACAAGCGGAATAAGAGAGGGGAGAGAAAACCTATGCCTTTGGATTGCAACGAAACCTTTCGCAGCCTGAATACCGGCCTGCCGGACGATGTGGCCCGGCTCAAGGCGGCGGGATATTACGACGAGGCCATCGCCCGGATTGACGCCCGCCTGGCGGAGGACTGGACCTCCACCCAGAACGGCCCCAACCGGGCCGCCAACCCCACCCCGCAGGGGGTGGACGCCCAGCGGATGGCCCTGCTGGCCCAGCGGGAGATGATGTGCCGTCTGCCCCGGGAATATCCCTACACCGAGGCCCAGGCCGTGGCCCGGATGCAGTCTCTGGTGCGGGACTTCACTTTGGAGGAGTTCCGGGCGCTGGACCGGGCCGGCCGGGTGGACTGGCGGTTTGTGGAGGGGGTAAAGCACTATCAGAAGCGCTTTGCCGAGACCCTGCTGGACACCGACCCCGCCTATGGGGCCCGGCGGCTGGACCCCGGCCCCGACGGCAGCGAGGCCCGTGCCCGCCGCCGCGCCGTCCATGAACAGATGGTCCGCACCGGCAGTGCCTCGGCCCGGATTACGGTGGAATCCAGCATCGGCATGAGCGATGCAGCCTTTGACGCCGCTCTGGCCCGGGCCAAAGCCCAGGGACGGGACAGCGTCCATGTCCGGGCCTGGCTGCCGGTGGCAGCCGCCTGTGACGCCCAGAGCGATCTTTCCATCGACTTCGCCTCGGAGCAGCCGGCCCATGTGGCCCCTGCAGATGCGCCCCAGCGCACCGTATTCTGGGAGGCCGACCTGACCCAAAACCGCTCCTTCACCCTGCGGTACAGCTACACCCAGACCGCCCGCTATGCCGACCCGCTGAGCTTTGAACCCGACCCGGTTCAGCCCGATTTTGATACCGGCGAGGAGGCGCCCCACATTGTCTTTACCCCCTATCTGCGGGCCCTGGCGGCCCAGCTGACCGAGGGGGTTACCAGCCCGGCGGAAAAGGCCCGGCGCTTTTACGATTACATCACCCTGAACGTCCGCTATCACTACCAGCCGGCCTACTTTGTGCTGGAGGATATCCCCACCCGCTGCGCCGCCGACCGGCGGGGAGACTGCGGCATCATGGCCCTGACCTTCATCACCCTCTGCCGCATTGCCGGGATTCCTGCCCGGTGGCAGAGCGGCCTGGCGGTGGGGCCGGACAAGTGCGGCTGCCACGACTGGGCCATGTTCTACATTGCCCCCAAGGGCTGGATGTACGCCGACTGCTCTTATGGCGGATCGATGGCCCGGGCCGGGGAAGAGGAACTGCGCCGGCATTACTTTGGCAATCTGGACCCCGGCCGAATGGTGGCCAACCGGGCCTTTGAAGCGCCCTTTGATCCGCCCATGACCGGCTTCCGGGCCGACCCCTACGACAACCAGTGCGGCGAAATCGAGGCCGACGGCGTGGGACTATATGGGGACGACGTGGTCACCGCCAAAGAAACCCTCCGCTACGAGGAAAAATAAGGAGAAACCATGGAAGTAATTGTTGCTGCACTCTGCCTGCTGCTGTTGCTGGCGGGGGATGTTTTGCTGGTGGTGCTGCTGATGCGCAGCCGCCGCCCCGATGACCAGGACCAGATCCAGGAGCTGGAGGACTGGCTGGAACAGCGGCTGGCCGCTCAGGAGGATGCCTTCAACAAGCGCCTGCGGGACAGCCAGGCCGCCCTGGCTGACCAGAACTATGCCGCCATCCGGGGCGTCCAGAACGCCGTGGAGGGGATGGGGGCCCAGCTGACCAACAGCCAGGCCGTCCAGCAGAAAAACCTGGAGGGCCGGTTCCAGACTATGGAGCGGACTCTGGAGAGCCGCCTGCGGACCCTGGAACTGTCCAACGAGCAGAAGCTGGGGGACATGCGCCGCACCCTCACCGAGGGAATGGACGCCGTCCGGGCCGAGAACGCCAAAAAGCTGGATGAAATCCGCCACACGGTGGACGAACAGCTTCAGGATACCCTGCAGAAGCGGGTGAGCGAGAGCTTCAAGACGGTGAGCGACCAGCTGGAACAGGTGTACAAAGGCCTGGGCGAGATGCAGACCCTGGCCGCCGACGTGGGCGGCCTGAAACAGGTGCTGTCGGGCGTCAAGACCCGCGGCATCCTGGGCGAGATCCAGCTGGGGGCCATTCTGGAGGAGATTCTGGCCCCCGAGCAGTACGCCACCAACGTGGCCACCATCCCGGGTTCCACCCAGCGGGTGGAATTTGCGGTCAAGCTGCCCGGCGCCGACGGCCAGAATGTCTGGCTGCCCATTGACTCCAAGTTCCCCGGCGACACCTACGCCCACCTGCAGGACGCCTATGCCGCCGGAGATCCCCAGGCCGTGGAGGCGGCCCGCCGCGCTCTGGAACAGGTGATCCGGGCCGAGGCCAAGGACATCCGCACCAAGTACGTGGAGCCCCCCTATACCACCAATTTCGGCATCCTGTTCCTGCCCTTTGAGGGCCTGTATGCCGAGGTGGTGAACCAGGGCATGGTGGAGAGCCTCCAGCGGGACTACCAGGTCAACGTGGCCGGCCCCAGCACCATGGCCGCCCTGCTGAACAGCCTGCAGATGGGCTTCAAGACGCTGGCCATCCAGAAGCGTTCCAATGAGGTCTGGCAGGTGCTGGGCGCCGTCAAGACCGAGTTTGAAAAGTTCGACAAGGGCCTGTCCAAGCTGCAGGAGCGGCTGCGCCAGTCCGACCGGGAGCTGGACGACCTGATCGGCACCCGCACCCGTGCCATCAACCGGAAACTGCGCTCGGTCCAGTCTCTGGACGACGCCAGCGCCGCCGTCCTGCTGGAACTGGACGCCGCCCCGGGTCAGCCGCCCCGGGCCAGCCTGACCGATGGCGACGATGCATGAGCAAATTTTTCAGCCAATGAGAAGATCAGCCATTGCTTTTTCCCTACAAGTATGGTATGATAAGTCGGCCCGGTGGAAACCCGGGCTTGTGAAACGAATACGGGGCGGCAGCCAAAAGCTGGTCTCCCTTTTAAAATGGGCTTAAAAACAACGGAAAGGACGACTTGCGATGAACGTACATAAGACAAAGATTACCGATTCTGTCCTGGGCATCAGCCTCAATGATACCACCCTGGACCTGTTCGAGAGCCAGTACCCTGTGCCGGGCGGTGTGAGCTACAACTGCTACCTGATCCGGGATGAGAAGACCGCCGTCATGGATACGGTGGACGCCCGCGCCACCGACCTGTGGATGGAGACCCTGGAGGCCGAGCTGGCCGGCACCGCTCCCGATTACCTGGTGGTGTCCCACGTGGAGCCCGACCACTCGGCCAATGTGGCCCGCCTGGCTGCCAAGTACCCCGAGATGAAGGTGGTGGGCAACGCCAAGACCTTTGCCTTCCTGGCCAACTTCTTCCCCGGCGCCATTCCGGCAGACCGTCAGGTGGTGGTGAAGGACGGCGACCAGCTGAGCCTGGGCGCTCACACCCTGACCTTTGTCTTTGCCCCCATGGTCCACTGGCCCGAGGTCATGGTCAGCTATGAGTCCAGCGAAAAGCTGCTGTTCTCGGCCGACGGCTTTGGCCGGTTCGGCGTGGTGGCCGACGGCGACAGCTTCGCCAACTGGGTGGAGGATTCCCGCCGCTACTTCCTGAACATCGTGGGCAAGTATGGCGCTCAGGTGCAGGCCCTGCTCAAGAAAGCCGCCGGCCTGGAGATCGCCCAGATCTGCCCCCTGCACGGTCCCGTCCTGAATGGCGACCTGGCTCCCTACCTGAGCCTGTACGACACCTGGTCCAAGTACCTGCCCGAGGCTGCCGATGAGATTCTGGTGGCTTCGGCTTCCATCCACGGCAACACCCGCACAGCCGCCCACACCATGGCCGAGAAGCTGCGTGCTGCCGGCGCAAAGGTCACCGAAATGGACCTGACCCGCACCGATGTTTCCTATGCGGTGGCTGAGGCCTTCCGCTGCGGCAAGATGGTGCTGGCCTGCGCCACCTACGACGCCGCCCTGTTCCCCGCCATGGAGGCTTTCCTGGCTCACCTGAAGTCCAAGAACTTCCAGAACCGCACCGTCGGCCTGATGGAGAACGGCATGTGGGCTCCCATGGCCGCCAAGCTGATGACCGTCTCCCTGACCGCCATGAAGGGGATGACCCTCTGCGAGCAGGTGGTCACCGTCCGCGGCGCTGCCCATGCCGCCGAGGAAGCCCAGATGGACACCCTGGTCAGCGAAATCATCGCAAAGTAAATTCTGCCCTTCGCCCTGTCCGGGCCGGGTAAAATAAAAATCCGCCGTTTCAGACCTGTGCAGGTTTGGAGCGCGCGGATTTTTCTTTTTGTTTCGGGCAAAATAAGAAAAGCCCTCTGGCCTGGCGGCCGGAAGGGCTTGCAGCACAGCAGGGGAGATTCACTTTTCCGCTCCTCGGACCGTGAAATCGGCGGCGGTCAGCGCCGGCTGCCGTTTTGATCAAAGGTGCGCTTGAGAGCGGCCTCGGTGGGGAAGATGCACCCCACCAGCGGGATCATCTGGAGCAGACAGAGCACCGTCCCCACAGAGCCCACGGTGCCCGCCGGCTGGCCCATGACTGCCAGCAGGGGAATCAGCGTCAGCGGCAGCAGAACCAGACCCCAGCGAAACCACAGCCGGCCGCAGTACTGGTGGGCAAAAAGCCAGGTGTCCTGGTTTTTCATGGACCGTGTGGTGCGGTAGCCGAAGATCGGATTGACGGTTTTGGGAGGCCGTTTGAGGAACAGATACCCGAAGCCGATCATGATGGCTGGGATCAGCAGGTCGCTGGCCAGCATGAAAAACCAGTATCCCATCAGCGTCTCCTTTCGCCGGGCGGGCCCGGATACAAAAACCGGCAGCAGAAAAATTCTGCTGCCTGCGGCGGTTTTGGGGTTATTTCAGGTCGTCCAGGATGTCGGGCCAGAGGGCCTTTTCCTGGCGCAGTGCGTCGAAGCAGCAGTCCAGATACAGCTTGTGGGCGGCCGGGATGATGGTGCGCCGGAGCAGGAACTGCTCGTCGTTCAGTTCGTTGTCCGCAGGGCGGTCAAAGCTGCGCAGCCCGAACACAGATCCTACGGCGGCCTCCAGCTCGGCGCAGAAGGTGTTGTAGGCGGTCGCGGGGGTGCAGTATTCCTGCTGGATGGAGAACAAAAGCTGGATGTTCTCCATGGAAAGCACGTTCTTGACCGCGATAATGTACATCAGATAGCCAATCTGATCCCGGGTGTATTTTTTGCGCACCGGATGGGGGATAAGCCCTTTTTTGACATAGTTGCTGACCATCGAGCCCGTCAGCTCAATCCCCGGAAACGTGCGGAAATGGAGATTGACATATTGAACGGTCTGGTCCAGGTACAGCCCCATGCCGGGAAGTTCATCGTACCGGGGCAGGGCAAAGCCCGCAGCCGAAGCCGCAATGCGGCGTTTCGTTTCAGTGTTCATATTTTTAGTATACAGCGATTCATTGAAAAGTCAACAGAAATTGAAAATAAAAACCTTTTATTAAGATTCTTAGATATTGTTGACAAGTTATCTGAAAACTGATATGATGGGTGCAGAAAGCACAACTTGTTCAACCACGAACGAGTGCTGAAAGCTACGGTTGGCGCTTGCCGGCTGCAGGAATGGAGAGATGTATTGTATGAAACGGAAAATCGTTGTGGATTCGTCATCGAATCTATGCCAGCTGCCGGGGGTTGATTTTGCCTGTGTGCCGCTGAAGATCATCACCGATGAGCAGGAGTATGTGGATACCCCCGACATTGACGCGTTCGCCATGGCCTCGGCCATGCGCAGCTACAAGGGGAAGAGCTCGACCTCCTGTCCCAACGTGGGGGACTTCCTGGCGGCGTATCAGGGTGCGGACGAAATTTTTGTTGTGACCATCACCGGCACTCTGTCCGGCTGCAACAATGCAGCCCGGATGGCGGCCGAAGAATATCAGGACATCAACCCCGGCACCAAAGTTTATGTGCTGGACAGTCTGTCCACCGGCCCCGAAATGTCTCTGATCGCAGCGCGGATGGCCGCCCTGGCCCAGACCGACGCCACCTTTGAGGAGATCTGCGCGGCGGTGGAGGAGTACAGCCATCACACCCACCTGCTGTTCTCGCTGGAGTCGCTGAACAACCTGGCCCGGAACGGCCGCGTCAAGCTGACGGCGGCCATGGTGGCCCGCGCCCTGGGCATCCGGGTGGTGGGTCAGGCCAGCCCTCAGGGCGACCTGGGCATCATCTGCAAGACCCGCGGCGAGCACGGCGCCCTGGAGCGCCTGGTCCTGGAAATGCGGGACAAGGGCTTTGCAGGCGGCCCGGTGGAGATCGCCCACTGCGACAATGAGAAGGCGGCCCGCCGCCTCAAGCTGATGATCGAGGCCATCTGGCCCGCCGCCAAGGTGGAGCTGGTGTGCTGCGGCGCGCTGTGCAGCTTCTATGCAGAGCTGGGCGGCCTGCTGGTGGGCTATGAGGATGCAGAGGCTCCGGCCATCTGATCCGGCACCGGTCGAGTAAAACGAGGAATCCCAGAGGCAAAGCTGCCCCCCGGCGGGGGCGGTTTTGCCTCTTTTTTTGCCTCCGGCTTGCAAAAAGCGACCCGGGGCGGTATACTGACAGGGAATACGATGTTCTCAACACAGCCTGTGCGGGCCCGGAGGCACAGGCCTGCCGTCAGAGAGGGGGAAAGCTATGTTTCGACTGCCCATCGTAAAATTTTTCAGCCGGTTTATCAACCGGATCACCATTACGCTGCTGCTGATTCTGGTTCAGGTGGCGTGGATTGCCTCGCTGTACCTCCGCCTCACCGAGTACGCCGCCTGGCTGAACAGCGTCATGGTGGTGATCAGCGTGCTGATTATTCTGTTCCTGGTGCGCAAGGATGAAAACCCGGCCTATACCATCGCCTGGATGGCGCTGATCGGCATTATGCCGGTGTTTGGCGGGTTGATGTACCTGTTCTGGGGCAACAAACGGCCCTCCCGCCGGATGCGGCGCCGGATGGAGGCGGTGGACCGCCGCCATCGGGGCCTGGTGGCCCAGCACCCGGACCAGGTGGGGGAGCTGGACCCGCGGATGCGGGAGCTGAGCGGCTACATTGCCAAATACGGCCCCTGGCCGGGATGGAAAGGCACCTCGGCCCGCTATTTTTCCAGCGGTGAGGAGATGTTCCCCCACCTGCTGGAGGACCTGAGAAACGCTAAAAAGTTCATTTTCCTGGAGACCTTCATCATCCGCCCGGGGGTCATGTGGAACGCCGTGGAGGACATCCTGAAGGAAAAAGCCGCCGCCGGCGTGGACGTCCGGGTGATTTACGACGACATGGGCTGCCTGACCACTGTGCCTTCCGGCTTTGTGGTCCGGCTGGAACGGGCCCATATCCGCTGCATCCCCTTTAACCCGGTGGTGCCTCTGGTGTCTTTGGTGATGAACCACCGGGATCACCGCAAAATCGTCTCCATCGACGGCAACGTCGCCTACAACGGCGGCACCAACTTTGCCGACGAGTATATCAACGCCGAGGAGAGGTTCGGTTACTGGAAGGACGCCGCCGTCCGGCTGGAGGGCAGCGCCGTCTGGAACTTCACCCTCATGTTCCTGAACTTCTGGAACTCCTTCCGCCCCATGGAGGAGGACTACAGCGCCTTCCGGCCCACCGTACAGGCCCGGCCCGACGGCGTGATCCAGCCCTATGCGGACAGCCCTCTGGACGAGGAGCGCCTGGCCGAGAGCGTCTATCGGGACATCATCGACCAGTCCCGGGACTATGTCTATATTTTCACTCCCTACCTGGCCATCGGAGAGGATTTGATGAACTCCCTCAAGCTGGCCGCCAAGCGCGGGGTGGATGTGCGGCTGGTGCTGCCGGCCATCCCAGACAAAAAGATTGTTTTCCGGCTCAGCCGGTCCTATTATCTGCCGCTGCTGCGGGCGGGGGTCAAGATCTATGAGTTTACCCCTGGTTTCATCCACTCGAAATGCTATGTCAGCGACGACCGGGTGGCGGTGGTGGGCAGCATCAATATGGACTACCGCAGCCTGTATCTGCACTTTGAGTGCGGCACCCTGCTGATAAACAACAGCCAGGTGGCGGCGGTGCGGGCCGACGCCGAAAAGACCTTTGCCCAGAGCCGCCGGATCACCATGGACGACTGCCGCACCAGCCTCATGGGCACCCTGCTGGACGATGTGCTCCGGCTCGTCAGCCCCATGATGTAAAAAGGTTTGTTCCCTGCGCCCTTTCTTTGGAAAGGGCGCTTTTTGCGTGGCGGGTGTGTATAAAACCGGCGCCGGCCGGGCAGACTACCCGCAAAAGAGCCCCAGCCGGGGCGTCAGCAATCAGCAAAGGGAGCGAAAGAATGAGAGCAAATCAATATCTGGCAGCGCTGGCCGCGGCGGCCCTGCTGCTGACCGCCTGCGGAAAAATGGACGACAGCTCGTCCAGCAGTTCATCGGGAAGCAAGCCGGGCAGCGGGTCGGCCTCCGGGCAGAAGGATGACGCATGGAAAACCGGTCTGGCCATCCGGACCGAGACCGAGGCGGGAGATAAATCAGGCAAAATCCACTCCATTGCGGCGGGGGTTCTGCTGGATGAAGATGGACGGATTGTCCAGGTGGTGCTGGACGAGCTGGAAGGCAAAATCAGCACCACCGAGGCCGGCGCCGTGACGGTGGCCGAGGACCTGCGGACCAAGCGCCAGAAGGGGGATGAGGATTACCCCCTGTCGGCGGTGTCCTCCATCGGCAAGAGCTGGGCCGAACAGGCGGACGCCTTTGGGGAATACCTGATGGGGATGACCGCCGATGAAGTCAGTCGCCTGTCCACCGATGCGGACGGCTACGCCAAGGATGCAGACCTGCTGTCGAGCTGCACCATCAAGGTGGACGGCTACCGCGAGGCGGTGGAGGCAGCCTGCGCCCAGGCTCAGGCCATGGGCGCCGCCGAGGGAGACAGCCTGGCGCTGGGCATTGAGACCACCGACGCCAGCACCACCCTCCAGGCCACTTCGGACAAAAACGCCATGCCTCAGCTGGATGTGACCGCTGCCGCCCTCACCGTCAACGGCTCGGGCCGGGTCACCAGCGCCGTCTGCGATATGGCGGAGCCTTCTTTGAAGGTGGATGCCAAGGGCATGGTGTCGGGAGACGGCGAGGTCAAGAGCAAGCACGTGCTGGGAGATGACTACGGTATGCGCAAGGCCTCGGCCCTGGGCAAAGAGTGGTATGAACACAGCGACGGCTTTGCCGGCTACCTGAAGGGCAAGACCGCCGAGGAGATCGAGAAGATCCCCGACGACGGCAGCGATGCGGACCTGGCGTCCATGTGCACCATCGATATCACCGACCTGCAGAAGGCCGCGCTGCGGGCCATGGACACCCTGCGGAGCTGACCGGACAGCGGCCCCGGCGGGGAGGTAAAAATAGATATTTTTCCGCCCGAAATAAACGCGCAGATTGTCCAAAAAGACGCTTGCTAATTTTAGCATCCTGCACTATAATAGCAACCAATCACACAGCGTCCTGCCCCATCTTGGAGCAGGGCGCTTCAGCGTGTCAGAGACACGCTCCAGGGGGAACCCATTTCTGCCTGCATACGCAGGTCAGAAATTCCTTCCCCCTGGTATCCCCCTGGGGACAAAATTTCGAGCCAAATCGCGCACTAGGCCTTCGGCTACGCACACAATTTGGCTCAAAATTTCCCTGGCGGTATCCAGACCGTACGCACATGTCGTCCGGTCTGGGTTTTTCTGTGGCATGAAACGTCCTGCCCCCATTTTGGAGCAGGGCGCTTTTCGTGGGGATTTTTTGGAAAAAACGATTGGATGCACCCGCCAAAGGGGCGGGGCCTTCCGCGACGGCGGAAGGGCTAAGGAGGACGTATCTATGACAAAAGACATGACCCAGGGCCAGCCCCTGCGGCTGATCCTGCTGTTTGCGGTGCCCATGATGCTGGGCAGCCTGTTCCAGCAGTTCTACAACATGGCCGATACCATCATTGTGGGGCGGTTTGTGAGCGTGGATGCCCTGGCCGCCGTGGGCAGCGTCGGCGGCCTGAGCTATCTGGTGCTGGGCTTTGTGAACGGCATCGCCTGCGGCTTTGCCATCCCGCTGGCCCGCTGCTTTGGCGCCAAGGACGACACCGAAATGCGCCGCTACACCGCCAATTCCGTTTGGCTGTCCCTGATTTTTGCCGCTGTGCTGACGGTGGTGACGGTGGCTCTGACCCGCCCCATTCTAGTCCTCACCAACACCCCCGCCGACATCATTGACCTGGCGGATGTGTATATCCGCACCATCTTCGCCGGGATTCCCTTCACCCTGCTGTACAACGTCACCAGCGCCTTCATGCGGGCGCTGGGAGACAGCCGCCGCCCCCTGTACTTCCTGCTGGTGGCCAGCGCCCTGAACATTGTGCTGGACATCGTCTTTGTTCTGTTCTTCCACGCAGGGGTCTTTGGCGCCGCCCTGGCCACCGTCATCAGCCAGGCGGTGGCGGGTCTGTGGAGCCTGGCGTACATGGTCAAAAACTTCCGGATGCTGGGCTGGTCCCGGGAGGAAGGCCGCTTCAGCACCGGCCACTGCGCCAAGCTGTGCATGATGGGCCTGCCCATGGGTCTCCAGTGCAGCATCACGGCGGTGGGCAATATCGTCCTGCAGACGGCCGTCAATGGTCTGGGCAGCTCGATTGTGGCCGCCATGACTGCCGGCAGCAAGGCGGGACAGATTCTGTCGGTGCCCCTGGAGAGCATCGGCACCGCCATGACCACCTACACCAGCCAGAACCTGGGCGCAGGCAGCCTGCCCCGGGTCAAGCAGGGGGTGCGGACGGCGCTGGGCATCAGCATTCTCTACAGCATCGCCTCCTTTGTCATCCTGCATTTCTCGGATACCCTGCTGATCGGCCTGTTCCTGGACAGCGCCCAGGACGCCGGCGGGACCATCATGTCCAACGCTCAGGAGTTCCTGTTCTGGAACAGCGTATTCTATATCCCTCTGGCGGTCCTGATTATCTACCGCTATTCCATCCAGGGTTTGGGCTATTCTGGCCTGGCCATGTTTGCCGGCGTGTTTGAGATGTTCGCCCGGGCGCTGGTGGGCTTCTGGATGGTGCCGGTGTTCGGCTATTGGGCCGGCTGCATCGCCAGCCCGGTGGCCTGGTTTGCGGCCTGCTTCTTCCTGATCCCGGCCTATCAGGTGGTGATCCGCCGCCTGGACAAAAACCGCGGCGGCAGCCAGTCCGCTGCCGGGCATGCCGGCGTTCGCCTGCGCAAGGCCTGAAATTGATACAGAGTCCGTCCGCTCCGGCTGGTGCCGGGGCGGATTTTTTGTGCCGGTCCCAATTTACAAAATCCGCCCGAAAGGGTATACTTATTTATTATGAGCTTATCAGGGGAAGGGGGCGTCTGCCCATGGAAGACCAGCAGCTGGAACAGCTGGAAGGAACCATTGAGGACATTATTTTTGAGAACAGTGACAGCGGATATGTGGTGTTTGAGCTGTCGGGCGGGGGCACCCTGACGGTGGTCTGCGGCACGCTGGGGGAACTGCACGTGGGCCAAAGCGTGGTGTGCCGCGGCAAGTACGAGACCCACGCCACCTATGGCCGCCAGTTCCACGCCGTCGAGTGCATCACCGATATGCCCAAGGACCTGGACGCCGTCTATGCGTTCCTGGCCAGCCGGTCCCTGCCCTATGTGGGCCCCGCCACCGCCCAGAAGATCATCGAGAAGTTCGGCGCCGCCTCTCTGGATGTCATCGCCAACGAGCCGGCCCGCCTCACCGAAATCAAGGGCATTTCGGCCGACAAGGCCGACCGCATCCAGCAGGAATTCAAGCGGATGTTCGGCATGCGGGAACTGATTGCCTACCTGGCCCAGTTTGAGATCGGGCCCCGGCGGGCCATGGAGGTGTTCCGCACCTTTGGGCCGGGGGCGGCTCAGGCCATCGCGGCCAATCCCTATCTGCTGTGCGGCGAGCCGCTGCAGCTGGATTTTCGCCACGCCGACAGCATCGCCCAGTACTATCAGATGGAAGGGGACTGCGCCCAGCGCCTGGAAGCCGCCCTGCTGCGGACCCTGCGCCACAACGCCGGCAACGGACACACCTGCCTGCCCCGGGAGCGCCTGGTGGCCACCGCCTCTTCCTTTATTCATCAGCCCCCCGAAAAGCTGACCGACGCTCTGGAAAGCTGTCTGGTCAGCGGGGAACTGGCCTCCCGCACCTGGAACGGCGGGGAATACATCTGCCTGCCCGACCTGCTGGCTGCGGAGGAGGCCATCGCCGACCGGCTGGCGTCCCTGGTCCGCCGGGAACCCCAAAAGGCCCACCACATCGAGCGGGACATCCAGGTGCTGGAACTGTCCCAGGGCTTTGCCTATGCCCCGGAACAAAAGGAGGCCATCTGCCGGGCCGTCACCGAGAACTGTCTGGTGCTGACCGGCGGCCCCGGCACCGGCAAGACCACCACCGTCAACGCCATCCTGAACATTCTGGAGAGCCAGGCCGAGCGGGTGGCCCTCTGCGCCCCCACCGGCCGGGCCGCCAAGCGTCTGAGCGAGCTCACCGGCCGCAAGGCCTCCACCATCCACCGCCTGCTGGAGGTGGATTATTCGGGGGGCGTGGTCAGCTTTATCCACAACGAAAAGAACCTGCTCAAGTGCGACGTGGTGATTCTGGACGAGATGAGTATGGTGGATGTCCAGCTGTTCCAGAGCCTGCTGGCAGCCCTGCGGCCCAACTGCCGGATCATTATGGTGGGAGACGCCGACCAGCTGCCCAGCGTGGGCCCCGGCAATATCCTCAGTGAGGCCATCCGGTCGGGGGTAGTGCCTACCGTCTGCCTGAAGCGGATTTTCCGCCAGGCCAAGCGCAGCCTGATTGTGGAGAACGCCCACAACATCGTCAGCGGCCGCCCCCTGCAGAAGGGCGGCAAGGAGGACGATTTCTTCTTTCTGGAAGCGGACGGCGAGGTCTGCCAGAAGCTGGTCTGTGACCTGGTGACCACCCGTCTGCCCCGCAGCTATGGTTTTGACCCGGTGCGGGACATCCAGGTCCTTTGTCCCACCAAAATGGGCCCCTGCGGCACCCAGGCCCTGAACAGCCTGCTGCAGGATATGCTGAATCCGCCCGCTCCGGGCAAACCCCAGCTGCAAAGCGCCTCCCGGGTGTTCCGGGTGGGGGACAAGGTGATGCAGGTCCGCAACAACTACGAGATCATCTGGCACCGGGATGGCGGCGAACAGGGGGTAGGGGCCTACAACGGCGACATCGGCATTGTAGAGTCCATCAATACCCGGGACCGCTCCATGGTGGTGCGGATGGATGACCGCCGCCTGATCTACCCTGCCGAGAACCTCAGCGAGCTGGAAACCGCCTACGCCATCACCATTCACAAGAGCCAGGGCAGTGAGTTTGCGGCGGTGGTGCTGCCGGCGGCCCAGGTGCCGCCCCGGCTGTGCTACCGGAACCTGTTTTATACCGGGGTGACCCGCGCCCGCAAACTCTGCGTGACGGCGGGCCGGCGGGACACAGTGGCCGCCATGATGGCCAATGTCCGCCAGAACCTGCGGTATTCGGGCCTGGCCGCCCTTCTGCGGGAGGCCCTGCCCCCCGAGCAGCAGGCGCTGGAAACAGGGCCAAAAACTGGGGCGTGAGCTGTGCCCCGGTGAGAAATTGCTATACTTTTGGCCCTGAGTATGGTATACTGAAAGCTGGATTTTTACAGCTCAACCTGAGCTTTCATCAAGATAGGCTGTTTTGTGGATAGAGAAAGGAACGTTTGGATTATGGCACAGAATGATATCGGGATCGATCTTGGTACAACCACCATCATCATCGCACAGGAGGGCAAGGGCGTGGTCCTGAACCAGCCCAGCATTGTGGCCATCGATACCCGCAAAAATACCGTCCTGGAGGTGGGCGACAAGGCCCTGGCCATGGTGGGCCGCACCCCCAACTACATTTCGGCCACCTTCCCCCTGAAGGATGGCGTCATCAGCGACCACACCATGACCCGTGAGCTGATCTGCCGCTTTGTGAATCAGGTCTACAGCTCCCACATGGTCAAGCCCCGCGTGGCGGTCTGCGTGCCGGCGGCCATCACCGGCATCGAGAGCGACGCCGTGGTGGAGGCCGTGGTGGCGGCCGGCGCCCGTCAGGTCTACCTGATCGACGAGCCCATCGCCGCGGCCCTGGGCTCGGGCATCGATATCACGGTGCCCGACGGCCGGATGATCATTGACATCGGCGGCGGCACCACCGATATCGCCGTCCTGTCCCTGGGCGGCAAGGTCAAGGCCACCAGCGTCCGGGTGGCAGGCAACCACTACGACGACGAAATCCTCAAGCATGTGCGGGCCAAGTTTAACATCGCCATCGGCCAGCGCACCGCCGAGGAACTGAAAAAGCGGGTGGCCTGCTGCCCCCAGAAAACCGATTTTGACGAGACCATGGAGATCAAGGGCCGCAGCCTGCTGACCGGCCTGCCGGTCCGTGTCAATGTGTCCACCAGCGACCTGTATGAGCCGGTCATGATGCTGAGCGAACAGATCGGCACCGCCGCCCATCAGGTGCTGGAGAAGACCCCGCCCGAGCTGGCCGGCGATATCTACAAGAACGGCGTCATGCTGACCGGCGGCGGCGCCCAGCTCCACGGTCTGCCCGAATACCTGAGCCAGGAGCTGAAGGTGGACGTCTACGTCTCGCCCGATCCGGTCAACTGCGTGGCTCTGGGCACCGCCATGAGCCTGAGCATCGGCGACAAGCTGGAAGTGGGCTTTACCGATGCAACCCCCCGCATCGGCCGGCGCTGAGCGTCCCCGGCCTGCAAAAAAACAAACGGTCCGCCGGACCAAGTAAAGGAGGATGAAGGATGGATTCCAGTCTGATTATGTTTGTGGTGGTTTTGGGAGCCGTGGTTCTGGCCTATGTGCTGCTGCGGGGCAAAAACCAGATTCCCTCGCCTGAAATCTCTTCCAAGCCGTCCCGGCCGGCGCCCCCGAAAGCCCAGCCCGCTGCGGCTCCGGCTCCCAGCATTGAGCCGGACATCCCGCCTGAGGTGGTGGCCGTCATCGCCGCTTCGGTCTGCGCCATGAGCGGCGGCCAGTATACCCTTCGGGCTGTGCGCCGGGCCAGCCGGGCCACTTGGGCCCGTGCGGGCGCAGTGGATGTCACCGCACCCTTTTGAACCTTCTGAAAGAAATCAGCACCAACAGCGCCCGCTCCAGAGACTTTGGCCCGGAGCGGGCTTCTTCTGATTCGCGCCGGAGGACGGCATAGAGGCCGCAGAAACGGGCGGATATTACGATACAAGGAGAAGTAGTACGGAATGGCAACCGATTTACAGACAGAATTTTGCTCCCTTCGGGACACTTACATTGAAAAGCAGTTTGGCCGCCTGAACGAGATGCAGCGGCGGGCGGTGTTTACCACCAGCGGCCCGCTGCTGATTCTGGCCGGCGCCGGCAGCGGCAAGACCACCGTCCTGGTCAACCGGATCGCCAACCTGATCCGGTTCGGCAGCGCCCATGGCAGCCGCTGGACCCCCCGTCCCGCGGTGGATGAGGATCTGCGGGCCCTGCGCACCGCCATCATGACCGGCACCGACGTGCCGGCCTGGCTGGACGATATGATGCGCTATAACCCCACCCGCAGCTGGAACATTATGGCCATCACCTTCACCAACAAGGCCGCCGGAGAGCTGAAAGACCGTCTGTGCTCCATGCTGGGGGACGAGGAGGGCAAAGAGGTCTTTGCCTCCACCTTCCACTCGGCCTGTGTGCGGATTCTGCGCCGGTACGCCGAGGAAATCGGCTGGCCCCGCAGCTTCACCATCTACGACACCGACGATGCCCAGCGGGTTATGAAGGCCATCTACAAGGAACAGAGCGTGGATGACAAGTTCTTCCAGGTCAAGGCGGCCCTGAACCAGATCGGCCGCTGGAAAGACCAGCTCATCGACCCCGCCGAGGCCGCCAAGGAGAGCGTGGGCAAGACCAAGCTGGAACTGGCCGCCAAGCTGTACGGCATCTACGAAAAGCGCCTCCATGAGGCCGGCGCCTTTGACTTTGACGGCCTGATCTATTACACCGTCCGCCTGCTGCAGGAGAACGCCGAGGTCCGGGATTACTACCAGACCAAGTACCAGTACCTGCTGGTGGACGAGTATCAGGACACCAGCGTGGCCCAGTTCCGCCTGGTGAGCCTGCTGACCGGCCCCGAAAAGAACATCTGTGTGGTGGGCGACGACGACCAGAGCATCTACCGGTTCCGCGGCGCCACCATTGAGAATATCCTGAACTTTGAGCGGTATTACCCCGGGGCAAAGGTCATCCGGCTGGAGGAAAACTACCGCTCCACCTCCAACATTCTGAACGCCGCCAACTGCGTCATCAGCCACAACACCGAGCGCAAGGGCAAGACCCTCTGGACCAAAAACAGCGAGGGCGCGCCGGTTCATGTCTACCAGGCGGAGGACGAGCGAGACGAGGCCAGCCACATCGCCGAGATCATCGGCCAGCACCTGCGGGCCGGGGGCCATCTGTCCGACCACGCCATCCTCTACCGGATGAACGCCCAGTCCAACCCCATCGAAAACTATTTCACCCGGGCCGGCATTCCCCACAAGATTGTGGGCGGCCAGCGGTTCAATGACCGCAAGGAAATCAAGGACATCCACTCTTATATGTCCATTGTGGCCAACCCCAAGGACGACGTCCGCCTGCGCCGGATCATCAACGAGCCGGCCCGGAAAATCGGCGCGTCCACGGTGGATGCCATCGCCGAGCTGGCCGGTCTGGAAGGGGTCAGCATGCTGGATATCATCAGCCGCGCCGACCAGTACGCCAAGCTGTCCCGGTCGGTGGCGCCCCTGTTCAAGTTCTGGCAGATTTACCGCCAGCTGCAGGACGCGCTGGACACCTGCCCCCTGGACCTGTTCGCCCAGAAGGTCATCGACCTGACCGGCTACGGCCAGATGCTGGAACAGCAGGCGGCCCAGGGCCATGAGGATGCCCAGGACCGGCTGCAGAACCTGGGCCAGCTGGTCAACAACGTCAAGGCTTACTGCGACACCCGCGGGGTGGATGCCAGCCTGGAGGGCTATCTGGAAGAAATCGCCCTCATCAGCGACATTGACAGCTACAACGAGGACGCCGACCAGGTAGTCCTGATGACCATTCACTCGGCCAAGGGCCTGGAGTTCCCCTATGTGTTCCTGGTGGGCATGGAGGAGAGCGTGTTCCCCAGCGAGATGAGCCGCTATTCCCCGGAGGATCTGGAGGAGGAGCGCCGTCTGGCCTACGTGGGCATCACCCGGGCCAAAAAGGAGCTGTATATCTCCCACAGCGTCACCCGGATGCTCTACGGCCGCACCTGCCGCAACGAGCCCAGCCGCTTCCTCAACGAGATCGAGCCCGAATACCTGGAAACCACCCGCAGCCCGTCCCTGGACCGCCCCGCACGCAGCTGGGGCAGCATGGGGGATGGGGTGCCCGGCGGCGCTTCGGGTTACTCCGGGCCGTCCGGATGGGGCCGCACCGCCTCCGGCAGCCGCAGCAGCGGCTACCTCAACCGGGAGTACAATGCAGGCGCAGGCCGTGCCAAGGTGGCCTTCCCGGGCGCGCCGGCGGCAGGCATTTCCCGCCCGGCGGCGCCCCGTCCGTCCACCCCCTCCAAGCACTATGAGCCGGGAGAGACGGTGTTCCACAAGGTCTTTGGCCGCGGCATGGTCACCCGCGTGACCCCGGCGGCAGGGGACAGCATTGTGGAGATTCGCTTTGAGAAGGTCGGCACCAAAAAGATGATGGCAAACCTGGCCCCGCTGACCAAAGGAACGGAGGATTAAACGCCCATGATGACAGTTCGACTGATTGCCCATACCCCGGAGCCCGAGAAGGTGGTGGCCGCGGCGGCCAAGCTGTGCTATTCCGACAGCCACATCACCGACCTGCTGGACGGCCTGGACGACGAAAAAACCGCCCGCTTCCTGAATATGCTCAGCGACCTGGGCCACGCCAGCCCCATCGAGCACGCCAGCTTTACCTTTGGCATCGAGGGGGTCAGCCGGTCTCTGCTGGCCCAGATTACCCGCCACCGGATCGCTTCGTTCAGCGTCCAGAGCCAGCGGTATGTCCGGCTGGATGACTTCCGCTATGTGGTGCCCCCCGCCATTGAGGCGGTGCCCGAGGCCAAGGAGGCTTTCCTGGCCAGCATGGAGGAGGACGCCCGCCGCTACCTGGACCTGGCCCATAAGCTGGAGGAGGGCCACGCGGCCCGCCTGATGGCCGAGGGTGTGCCCGAAAAGGAGGCCCGCCGCAAGGCCGAAAAGATGGCCAACGAGGACGCCCGCTTTGTGCTGCCCAACGCCTGTGAGACCAAGATGGTGGTCACCATGAACGCCCGCAGCCTGCTGAATTTCTTCCGGCTGCGGTGCTGTGAGCGGGCCCAGTGGGAAATCCGGCAGCTGGCCGATGAGATGCTGCGCCTGGTCTACCCGGTGGCACCCCATCTGTTCCGTACCGCCGGCCCCGGCTGCCTGGAAGGCCCCTGCCCCGAGGGCAAGATGTGCTGCGGCCATCCCGCCGCAGTGCGGGATAAATACCAGGCCCTGCGCGAAGGCGGTGCAGAGGTATGACGACAGAGGGAACCCGGGGCCGCCTGCTGGTGATTGACGGCCTGGACGGCAGCGGCAAGGCCACTCAGGCCCGGCTGCTGGCCCAGCATCTGACCGCCCAGGGACGGCAGGTACGCCAGATCAGTTTCCCCAACTATGCCAGCGATTCCTCGGCCCTGGTGCGGATGTACCTGGCGGGACAGTTCGGGGACAAGCCCGACGACGTCAACGCCTATGCCGCTTCCAGCTTTTTCGCCGTGGACCGCTATGCCAGCTATAAGACCGACTGGGGCACGTTTTATCGGGAGGGCGGCATCGTCATTGCCGACCGCTATACCACCTCCAATGGGGCCCATCAGTGCTCCAAGCTGCCCCCCGAGTCCTGGGACGCCTATCTGGACTGGCTGTTTACATACGAATACAAACTTCTGGGCCTGCCTGCGCCGGATGCGGTGATTTACCTGCGGGTGGACCCTGCGGTCAGCCAGCAGCTGATGACCAGCCGCTACCACGGCGACGAGAGCAAAAAGGACATTCAGGAACGGGACCTGGAATATCTGGAGCGGAGCCGCCGCGCCGCCGAATACTGCGCCCAAAAGCTGGGCTGGCAGACGGTGGAGTGCACCGAGGCGGGCCGGATGCGGACGGTGGAGGACATCGGCCGGCAGGTTCTGGCCCTGGCGGAGGCTGTGCTGGAATAAACGAAAAACCGAAGAATTTGCAATAAAATCAAGAAAAAGGGGGTATCTTAAAGATGTTTCGGCTGATGGAGCCGTCGGATTGGGCGGCTGTGAAAGAGCTTTGGGCTGCCCAGTGGGATGAGCCCGCCGACCAGGCCGAAAAGGCAGTCCGGCAGTTTGCCGGGGAAGAGAACACCTACCTGGCAGAGGAGAACGGTGTGCTGCAGGCGCTGGTTCTGGCAGTCCCGGTCACTTTGCAGGGGCGGCGGGGCTGCTACCTCTATGGCCTGTGCAGCCGGGATGACAACGACGCCGCCGGCCTGGTGGACTATGTGTTCAGCCAGAAAAGCCGGCAGGGCGCCGACTTTGTGGTGACGGTGCCCTCGGGCCCCCAGCGTTCGGCCTTTTATGCCGCCCGCGGTTTCAGCTGGGCCTTTGGCCTGCGCTGCCTCACCCGGGAGGTCCGCCGCAATCTGTGGAGCCAGGCGGATTTTGACGCCGTCACGGCCAAAAAGCTCTGTGAGCTGCGCCGGCAGTACTGCCCCGACAGCGTGGAGGTGGACCCCGCCCGGATGACGGTGGTGCTGGGAGAACTGTATGCCCGCGGCATCACCATCGTCTCCAATGACCACGGCTATGGCCTGTATTTCCGCAGGGAGGACACCCTCTTTTTTGTGGAGCTGATGGCCGACGATGACCGCGCCGCCGAAGTGCTGATGGAAGCCGCCCGCCAGAAGGAAGTGGTGGTGGAAAAAGCGGTGATTACCGTGGGCGCCGCCCAGCCCCTGTTTCTGGGGGAGGGCACGCGGCAGGAATACGGCATGATCCGGTTTGCCTGCGCCCCCTTTGACGTGAGCGGCAGCTATATGCGGCTGATGATGGAAAAGTAAGGCGGGCCCCTTCGGGCCCGGTTCCGGCCTGGCCGGACCTGCACAAGGAAGGAAAACGTTGTATGAAGGACGCGAAAACGAGCAAGCATTCTGCCCCGCACCCCAAAAAGCACACCCTGCGCCGGGTGATTCTGGCCCTGCTGCTGGTTCTGGTGCTGGCGGCGGGGGCGGTGGCCCTGCTGTTCCGCCGGGAGATCACCGGCGGCGGAGCCTCCGGCCAGACCGTCACCGTCACGGTGGATCAGGGCAGCGGTGTGGCCGCCATTGCCCGCAACCTGAAGCAGGCCGGCGTCATCCGCTTCCCGCGGCTGTTCCGCTGGTATGTGGGCCGGCAGGGCGCTGCCTCCAAACTGCAGTACGGCACCTTTGAGCTGGAACAGGGCGCGTCCTACGACGAACTCATTCAGGCCCTGTCGGTGTACGCGGCCGCCGAGTCCACCCGTCTGACCTTCCCCGAGGGCACCACCGCCATCGCCATCGCACAGCAGATGGAAAAGACGGGCCTGTGCACCGCGGAGGAATTCCTCACCGAGGCCAACGAGGGTGATTTCAGTGAGTACCGCTTCTGGCAGTACGTCCCCAGCGATGAGGAGGCCCCCGGCCGGTTCATGAAGTGCGAGGGCTATTTGTTCCCCGACACCTATGAGTTCCTCAACGACGGCACGGTCCACGACTATGTGGCCACCTTCTATGCCCGGTTTGACCAGATGATCACCGACGAGATCTACGCCAGCCTGGAGGAGCAGGGGATGACCCTGCATCAGCTCATCACTCTGGCGTCCTTCGTTCAGGAGGAGGCTGGCAACGACCAGGACAGCAACGTGGCCCAGGTGTTCCGCAACCGCCTGGCGGAGGGCTCGCCCTATCCGCGGCTGGAGAGCAATGTCTCCAGCTATATCCAGAGCGACGAGGACAACAACTACCTCTGGAACTGGGTGGCCCCCTGGTATGGGGGCTGGGACGCCATTCCCCAGGAGATCATCGACGCCTACGACACCTACAGCCGCAGCGGACTGCCGGCGGGCCCGGTGTCCAACCCCGGCCTGGAAGCCATCCGGGCTGCCCTGAACCCCCAGCCGGATGAGGAGGCCAAAGACGCCTATTTCTTTGTCACCGACCTGACCGGTCACTATTATTACGCCAAAACCCTGGCCGAACACCAGGCCAACGTCAAGACCGCGCGCCAAGTCAACGCCGGCCTGTGAGATGGAACAAATCAGAGAGGAACCGTTTTATGCTTGAGATTCCTGAGCTGCTGGCCCCTGCGGGGGACCTGGAGCGGCTGCGCTATGCGGTCTGCTATGGAGCAGACGCCGTGTACTGCGCCCTGCCCGAATTCGGGATGCGGTCTGCACCCGCCAACTTTACCCCCGAGGAGCTGGCCGACGGCGTGATTTACGCCCACGCCCGGGGCCGCAAGGTCTATCTGACCCTGAATACCCTGCCCACCAATGAGGAGGCTGACCGACTCCCCGACGCCATCCGTCAGGCGGCCGCCGCCGGTGTGGACGCTTTTATTGTGGCGGACCTGGGGGTGCTGGACGCCTGCAAGACCTACGCCCCCGACATCGACGTCCATATGTCCACCCAGACCGGCATCACCAACTATGCCTCGGCCATTGCCTGCCATAAGATGGGAGCCAAGCGGGTGGTGCTGGCCCGGGAGCTGAGCCTCACCGATATCGCCGTCATCCGGGACAAGACCCCGCCCGAGCTGGAGCTGGAAGCCTTTGTCCACGGCGCCATGTGCATGAGCGTGTCGGGCCGGTGCCTGCTGTCCAATTACCTCACCGGCCGGGATGCCAACCGGGGCCAGTGCGCCCAGCCCTGCCGCTGGAAATACTACCTCACCGAAGAAACCCGCCCCGGCCAGCTCTACGAAATCGGGGAAGGGGAGGGCGGCAGCTATATCCTGAACGCCAACGACCTGTGCACCGCCCCCTTCCTGGATCTGATCTGCAAGGCCGGCGTGGACAGCCTCAAGATTGAGGGCCGGGCCAAGACCTTCTACTACGTGGCCAGCGTGACGGCGGCCTACCGGCGGGCGCTGGACCAGTACCTGGCCGACCCCTTCGCCGAGGACTTCGACCTGGCCCCGGAGGTGTTCACCGAGCTGACCCGCACCAGTCACCGGCCCTATTCTCCCGGCTTCTATTTTGGCGCCGACAAGGCTCATCAGAACACGTCCAGCGCCGCCTACATCCGGGAATGGGAGTTTGTGGGCACGGTGGACGGCTGGGAAAACGGCGTCGCCTCCTGCCAGCAGCGGGGCAAGTGGTCTCTGGGTGACACCATCGAGGCCCTGACGCCCGACGGTTCCAGCATCCCCCTGACCCCCGCCTGGATTCACAACGAGGCAGGGGAGGAGGTCACCTCCACCCCCCACGCCATGGAAAAGTACACCATCCCCACCCCCGAGCTGCCTCCCATGAGCCTGCTGCGCCGGCACACCGCCGAGGGTTAACGATTCCAATACATGAAAAAACAAGCTGCCCCGCTCTCCCGGAACCAGTCCGGAAGGGCGGGGCAGCTCGCTGTATAAGGAGAAAGAAAATGACGTTTTAGAGGCTGTCCAGAGCCTGACGGGCGCGGCGGACCGCTTCAGGGTCGGTCTGCCACAGCTCAAATTCCTCAAAGCCCGGCAGGCCCATGGGCACGCCTGGCCGCCGGAAGATCATCCGGCTGGGAATGGTCTTTTTGCCCGACAGATGGTAGGACAGGATGCCGGTTTCCCGGGCCAGCAGGGGAATGTTGTCGGCATGGACGCCCGACCCGGCCAGAATCTCAATCCGTCCGGCAGCCTGCTGCTGCATCCGGGCCAGAAGCGCCCGGCCGGTATAGGCATCGGCGGCCTGGCCGCTGGTGAGGATGGTGTCCAGACCCAGGGCGCAGGCTGCTTCCAGGCAGGCCGAAGCGTCCTGACAGACGTCAAAGGCCCGGTGCAGGGCCAGAGCCACCGGCTGGCCCTCGGCGGCCCGGCGGGCGGCGGCGCAGATCCGCTCCATGGCGGGGACATTCAGCGCGCCCTCGGGGGTCAGCACCCCGGTGACGATGCCGTCCGCCCCGGCCTGAACCAGCTCGGCGGCCAGCTCTTCCATCTGGGCCAGCTCCCAGTCGTCGTAGCAGAAATCCCCGGCCCGGGGCCGCAGCAGGGCCCGCACCGGCAGGCCGGTCTCGGCCTTGACCTGGCGCACCAGGGCCAGACTGGGGGTGGTGCCGCCGATGGACAGGTCGGCGCAGAGTTCCAGGCGGTCGGCTCCGCCCTCCCGGGCGGCCCGGGCGCTGGCGGTGCTGTCCACACAGATTTCCAGAACTTTACGGGACATATGGGTCCTCCTTGGGATAGGATAGGCGCCCGCCGGCCCGAATATGCAGCCGGCGGGGCCAAATCTTGTTCAGGGGGCAGAAAACTCAGCGGACGCTCTCCAGGAAGCGCACGAAGCCGGCCTGGCCAGCCTCATCCCGCTTGTAGACGCCGGCGTCGGCCAGAACCTCGGCGAACACATGGCCGATCTCCTCCTCCACAATGGCGTGGACGTTGTCGGCGTTCAGGTCGGGGTGCTTGGCCAGCAGTTCACCGGCCCACTCGGCGTGCTTCTGGATGGCTTCGCCGTACTGGTCCACCGGGGTACGGTTGACCAGAGCGGTCTCCAGCTCGGCGATTTCGCCCTTCAGACGGCTGGGCAGAACGGCCAGGCCCATGACCTCGATCAGGCCGATGTTTTCCTTCTTGATGTGGTGGAGCTTGGCGTGGGGATGGAACACACCCAGAGGATGCTCGGGGGTGGTGATGTTGTTGCGCAGCACCAGATCCAGCTGGAACTTGCCGTCCCGCATCCGGGCGATGGGGGTGATGGTGTTGTGGGGCTCGCCGTCGGTCTCGGCAAAGATGAAGCAGCTCTCGTCCGAGTAGCCGCGCCATGCCGCCAGAATCTTGTCGGCCAGGTCCACCAGCTTCTCGTCGTCGGCGCAGGTCAGACGGATGCAGCTCATGGGCCAGCGGACAATGCCTGCCTCCACGTCCTCATAGCCGGGGAAGGTCCAGGTCTTTTCGATGGGAGCCTTGGCCATGGCGAACTCATAGCAGCCGCCCTGGAAGTGGTCGTGGCTCAGGATGCTGCCGCCCACGATGGGCAGGTCGGCGTTGCTGCCCACGAAGTAGTGGGGGAACTGGGCCACAAAGTCCAGCAGCTTGCGGAAGGTGGCCCGCTCGATCTTCATGGGGGTGTGCTCGCTGTTGAAGACGATGCAGTGCTCGTTGTAGTAGACGTAGGGGCTGTACTGCAGGTTCCAGTCGCTGTCGTTGATGGTGATGGGGATGATGCGGTGATTTTCACGGGCGGGATGGTTCATCCGGCCGGCATAACCCTCGTTTTCACGGCAGAGCTGGCACTTGGGGTAGGCGCTCTGGGGGGCCAGCTTGGCGGCGGCGATGGCCTTGGGGTCCTTTTCGGGCTTGGACAGGTTGATGGTGATGTCCAGGTCGCCATAGGGGGTCTTGGTGACCCACTTCATGTCCTTCTTGATGCGGTAGCGGCGGATGTAGTCGGTGTCCTGGCTGAAGGCGTAGAACCAGTCGGTGGCAGCCTTGGGGCTTTCTTCCTCGTACTTCTCCCAGAAGTTGGCCCGGACGATGCTGGGCCGCGGGGTCAGAACGCCCATCAGCTTGGTGTCGAACAGATCCCGTGCCACCGAGTTGTCCTCGCAGATGCCGCGGGCCACCGCGTCATCCACCAGGGCGGTGAGGATGGACTCTAGGTCGATGTAGTAGCAGTCGCCCTCGGGCTCCTCAAAGTTGTCCAGCTGCATGGTCATCAGGAGCTGGTTGCGGATGTAGATTTCGTCGTCGGGCAGGATCAGCCCGGTGTCCAGCCCGTAATTGACGAGCTGCTGAATTGCATTGTAAATCACAGTACAGCGCCTCCTTCAGGACGGATGGAAAGAACGTGGCAGCGGCCCTGGCCGATGATGGCCTCGATGCCGGCTTTGAAGGTGTCCAGTTTGTCCAGGGGGACAAAGGCCTGGACGGTGCCTGCGAATCCGCCGCCGTGGACACGGACAGCGCCCTCGCCGGCCAGCAGATGCTTGGCGGCGGCGATGGTGACGGCCACCTCCTGGTGGGCGGTGTAGCCTGCGGGGATGACGTTCTGCAGGTACTCCCAGCTGCTGCGGCCCGACTCGTTCACCAGGCTCAGGAAGGTCTCAAAGTCGCCGGACCGGAGGGCGGCCACCTGGCGGGCCACGCGGTCGTTGTCAGCGTAGATGTGGAAGGCACGCAGGACGGCGCGGTCGCCGCAGGCAGCGCGGCAGGCGGGAATGTTGGCCAGGAAGGTCTCAAAGGGGACGTCCCGCAGCACTTCGCCGCCGCAGACCTTGGCCACGCCGCGGCAGTCGGCGGGGATGGCGGCGTACTCGTCGGTCAGGTCGGCGTGGTCGGCGCCCGAATCCAGGATGCACAGAGCCAGGCCGGCCTTGGAGAAGTCCACGTCCACCGGCTCCACCATCGGGTTGGCGGGATCGGCAAAGTCGATGGTGATGATGTTGCCCACGCTGGAAGCCATCTGGTCCATCAGGCCGCAGGGCTTGCCGAAGTAGACGTTCTCAGCCCACTGGCCGATCTGGGCGATGGCGATGGGGGAGACCTTCTCCTCCATGAACAGCTCGTTCAGGATGGTGCCGATCAGCACTTCAAAGGCGGCACTGGAGGAAACGCCGCTGCCCTTGGGCACGTTGGAGGTGACATACACGTCCAGGCCCGACAGCTTGGCGCCCCGCTGGGCAAAGGCAGCGCACTCGCCCCGCAGGATGGCGGCGCTGGTGTTCTCCTCTTCCTTGCGGGCTTCCAGGTCGTTCAGGGCGATGGTGCACAGAGGATAGCCCTCGCTCTGGACCCGCAGTTCGCCCCGGTCGTTGGGGCCGGCGGCGGCGATCATGTCGATGTTGACGCTGCCCGCCAGAACACGGCCGTGCTGGTGGTCGGTGTGGTTGCCGCCGATCTCGGTGCGGCCCGGCGCACTGAACAGCGCTGCGGCGCTGTGGGGACCAAACGCTGCCTCCAGGCCGTCCAGGGCGGCGGCATAGCGGGCAGCCTGGGGCGCGGTCTCACTGGGCGCGCAGCAGTAGAGGGAGGCCAGCCGGGCGGCATGGACACCGTCCGCCAGCTCCTGCTTCCAAATACGGACATCCTTCATTCTCGTTTCCTCCTTATACAGTGCAGGGGGCCTGTTGTCCGCGGCCCCGGCGGTTTTCGTACAATTTAATAATAAAGAATTTGGATGCAAAATAACATGTATTATTGTTGCGTTTTGATGAAAAGTTGCAGAAAAACCATGTCCTGGCATTCGAGAAGGTTTTCACAAAAAAATTCTGACCTAAAAAAAGCTTTTAGCGCCTTTGTCAAATGCGGCCGGCGGCAGGACGGCCCTGTGTTGGATACAGCCCTGCGGCCGGGACCGGACGGTGATATATTTTATATGGAGAAAAGCGGCGGAATAAAAAATCCGCCGCAGCGCACAGGGCGCCGCGGCGGAGCAAACCGTTTTAAGGATTGGGAAAAGAATCAGCTTCGCTCCGGGCCGCACGAAGGGCCGGGAGCGCAAAGGAAAATACAGCACAAAGGCATACACAACCAGGGGCAGCGAAAAAACTCACTGTCCAGGGAAGGAATGCTTGTCCAAGCGCAAAACGAACGGGCGTTACAGCTGCTCGAAGAGATCGAACATACCGCCGACCAGTTCCTGGCTCAGATTGAAGACAGCGCGCACTGCGGTGAACAGCAGGGCGGGCACAAAGGTAAAGGAGATCGCAAAGACCGAGGATCCACGGTAAAAGTCGGTCAGATGCAGGCTGTCAAGGAAGTCGACAAGTGCATCTCGAACCGGGCCGCCGCCTTGGATCGTACGCTGCTCGGACGGAGTGATCTCTGCATAGTGTGCGGGCATGCGAAGATTCTGCATAGGAAAGCTCCTTTCTGTTAGAATGGGGTGGCAGGCACCGCCTGCCATGGGTTAAAGGTTAGAGGCAGTTATTACGCTGCGGCGGGCAGAGCACCCTGACTCTCAGCGGTGGCAGGAGTAAAGAACGCATCCTGGAAGGCCTTGATGAGGGGATCGATCAGAGCAGTGTAATAATAGGATGCCATGCTCAGACCATAGATACCGCCCAGCAGGCTGGCCACGCCCAGAAAAGCCCACTGAGAGCCATTCAGGGAGGAGAAGAAGTCCTTCATGAGCTTGTTGCCGGTGGTAGTTGTGGTGCCGACGAAGGCATTGGCCACCATCGAGACACCGGCGGTAAAGAACGAGCCGCCGATGAACATCAGGCCGTTGACCAGCACATTGACGCCGAACTGAATCAGCTGTTCCTGGGTGATGTTAAAGAGTGCACCACCGTCCAGATAGACCATCTCTTCCTGCGGGACAAGCGCATAGTGGGCGGGCATGGCGATCACACCCGATGAAGTTGTATATTCCATAAGTAGGGCTCCTTTCAAGGTTGGCCCCCGCAGCGGTTCGCGGGAACTGAGTTACCTGAATTATAGCATATTCATCAAAAAACAACAAGGCATCGCAGAGCTTGGTTTGGACAGGCTTTGTGAGGTTGTTGTGAAAAACACAAGCCAAAAACAACGTTCCTGCGAACATCAACTGCAAAACATGCCCAAAACAACCCGCGAAAAAATGTTCCTTTGCAATCTTTTTGCACAAAAAGAAAAGAGCCAGCCCGGACGCGCTTTTTGGCGGTCGAGACCAATTTTTGCCTTTGCATGCGGAAACCGCCGCACAGCTCCCGGAGGAACCGTGCGGCGGTTTCACATGCGCAAAATAAGGAGAAAGAAATAGAAGAAATCAGGGGAGGTTAGGTTGCAGCCGGGGCCCGGTCATACAGGCTGGTGAGCCCGGCGATGGTGTGGGCCAGATCCTGGGTCAGGGCGGCGGCATCCAGCCGCCACTGCCAGTTCCCGCCCTGGGTGCTGGGGGTGTTGATGCGGGCCTCGGGGCCCAGATGGAGCCAGTCGGCCATGGGGATGACCGCCAGCGCCGACACGCTGGACAGACAGGCGCAGATCATGGCGTCGGTGAGGCCATCGGGGGTGCAGCGCAGATACCGGCAGGCGTAGTCGATGTCCTCGGGGCTGGCGGACTGCTGCCAGCCCTGGGTGGTGATGTTGTCGTGGGTGCCGGTGTAGACCACGCTGTTGGCGGTGTAGGTGTAGGGGAGGTAGTTGCCCGGCTCCCGGCTGTCAAAGGCGAACTGCATGATCTTCATGCCGGGGCAGCCGCTGGCGGCCAGCAGGGCTTTCACCTCGTCGGTCAGATAACCCAGGTCCTCGGCAATGACGGCGTCCCGGCCCACGGCCTGGTGCATGGCGTCGATGAAAGCCAGGCCCGGGCCCTTGACCCATTCGCCGCCGTGGGCGGTGGTGTTGCCCGCCGGAATGGAGAAGTAGCTCTCAAACCCGCGGAAGTGGTCGATCCGCACCAGGTCGTAGATGGAGGTGGCGTGGCGCATCCGGCGCTTCCACCAGGCGAAGTCCTCGGCGGCGTGGCGGGGCCAGTCGTAGAGGGGATTGCCCCACAGCTGGCCGTCGGCCGCAAAGGAATCGGGGGGACAGCCGGCCACACGGGTCAGATGAACCTGACCGTCGGTCTGGAACAGCTCGGGCCGGGTCCACAGGTCACTGGAATCGGGGCTGACGTAGATGGGGATATCTCCGATGAGCCGGATGCCCTTGCGGTTGGCGTAGGCCTTGAGGGCGCCCCACTGGTGGTAGAAGAAGAACTGAACCGCCTTGTAGTAGTCGCAGCGATCGGCCAGCCGGGCCTGGGCCGCGGCGATGGCGTCGGGCTGGCGGCACCGCAAATCATCGGGCCAGTCGGCCAGACCGGCCTGACCCTGTTCCTCTTTGATGGCCATGAACAGGGCATAATCCTCCAGCCAGGAGGCCTGTTCCTCACAGAAACGCTGGTATGCAGGGGAGGGGGCAGCCAGCAGCCGCTGGGCGGCCCGGGCCAGAATGAGAGGACGCTGGTTGTACAGGGCCCCGTACTGGATGGGCCCCACCTCCTCGGCGGGGGGCAGCTCTTCCGCGGTCAGAAGCCCCTGCTGGGCCAGCAGGCCGAAGTCGATGAAGTAGGGGTTCCCGGCAAAGGCGGAAAAACTTTGGTACGGGCTGTCCCCGTAGCCGGTGGGGCCGATGGGGAGAATCTGCCAAAAGGTCTGTTTTGCCTCGGCGAGGAAATCCACGAACCGGTAAGCCTCATGGCCCAGCGTGCCGATGCCATAGGGACCGGGCAGACTGAATACCGGCATCAGGATGCCGCTTGCACGCATGAAAACTCCTCCTTAACCCTTGACGGCGCCGGCGATGACGCCCTCGATGATGTATTTCTGGCAGGCCACATACAGGATGATGATGGGGACAATGGCGATGATGATGCAGGCCATCATGGGAGCCAGCTCCACGCGGCCGTAGCCGCCGCGGAAGTACTGGATGGCCATGGGGATGGTGCGGTATTTCTTGATGTCCAGCACCAGGGTGGGCAGCAGGTAGTCGTTCCAGACCCACATGGTTTCCAGAATGGCGGTGGAGATCATGGTGGGCTTGAGGATGGGGAACACAATCTTGAAGAACAGCTGGATGGGGTTGCAGCCGTCGATCATGGCCGATTCCTCGATCTCGATGGGAACGCTCTTCATAAAGCCGGTGAACATAAAGACCGCCAGGCCGGCGCCGAAGCCCAGATAGATGATGCAGATGTTCCAGGGGGTGTTGAGCTTGAGGGTGTCGGCGGTCTTGGACAGGGTGAACATGACCATCTGGAAGGGAACCACCATCGAAAAGACGATCAGCAGGTTCATGCCCTTGGACAGGGCGTTGTGAACGCGGGTCAGATACCAGCCGCACATGGAGCAGCACAGCAGGATCAGAAAGACGCTGGTGACGGTGATGACCAGGCTGTACAGGAAGCTGGACAGGAAGTTCATCTTGACGATGCCGTAGATGTAGTTGCTCAGACCGGCGAAGTTCTCAGCGGTGGGCAGGGCAAAGACGGTGGATGTGGTGAAGGTGCCCTCCACCTTCAGGCTGTTGATGAAGATCAGGACGATGGGATAGACCCACAGCAGGCAGAGGATCACCATGATGGCCGTCAGGATGTTGTTGGACAGGCGTTTGGTCTTGGACATCAGGACTGCACCTCCTTCGAACGGGTAAAGCGGAGCTGAATCAGGGAGATGGCCACCACGATCAGGAAGAAGACCACGGCCTTGGCCTGGCCGATGCCCTTCCACTGGGCGCCGCTGCGGCCGTAGAAGGTGGAGTAGATGTTCAGGGCCAGCATCTCGCTCAGGTTGGAGGGCTCGCCGCCGGTCAATGCCACGTTCTGGTCGAACAGCTTGAAGCTGTTGGTGAGGGTCAGGAAGGTGCAGATGGTGATGCTGGGCATCACCAGGGGAACCTTGATCTTAAAGAGGATTTCCCGGCCGGTGGCGCCGTCGATCTTGGCGGCCTCGATCAGGTCGTTGGGCACGCTCTGGAGGCCGGCAATGTAAATGATCATCATATAGCCGATCTGCTGCCAGCACATCAGGATCACCAGGCCGATGAAGCCGTAGTGTTCGTCCAGAGCCAGCAGGGGCTTGCCCAGGTTGGCCAGGATGCCGTTGAGCAGAATCTGCCAGATGTAGCCCAGCAGGATGCCGCCGATCAGGTTGGGCATGAAGTAGACGGTGCGGAACAGGTTGGTGCCGCGGATGCCCCGGGTCAGGACCAGAGCGATGGCGAAAGCAAAGACGTTGATGAGGACGGTGGACACCACAGTGAAAGCTGCGGTGAACCAGAAGGCGTGGATGAAAGTGGAGTCCTTAAAGACCTGGATGTAGTTGTCGAAGCCCACGAAGGTGGTCTTGGACACGGTGGTGAACCGCTGGAAGGAAAGGTAAATGCCCCAGATGAACGGCCAGATAAAGCCGATGATAAAGGCCAGCAGGGTGGGCAGGACAAAAACCGGCCAGTATTTGCTGATGGTTTTCTGCATGGATGATACCTCCTGATACAGATGAAAGGGTGCAGGGACGCAAAAAGCAGGGGCGGGCCTGCTGCTGCCCGCCCCTGCCGATGGTCCTTGCTGTCACAGCGGGCAGCCGGAGAAGGATCAGCCGTTGGCCAGCTGATACTCGGTGGCCCAGTTGTCCACGAAGGCGCTGACCACGTCGTCCCAGGTGCCGGTACCGGCTGCGTAAGCAGTCAGAGCGCTGCCCAGCATGTTCTTCCACTCCTCGGAAGGCATGGTGGAGAAGCACCAGTCAACGGGGGTCTTGCCAGAGGCGACGTATTCGTCCGAGATGACGTTCAGGGGGTTGGTGGGAGCCTTTGCGCTCTTGAAGGGGATGACAAAGCCCATGTCGTCGGCCATGGCGGCGGTGCCTTCCTCGCTGGAGACACACCAGTGGATGAAGTCCAGAGTAGCCTGGATGTCTTCCTCAGAGGAATTGTTGTTGACGCACCAGAAGTTCTCCGAACCGGTGCACAGGCCCTGGTTCTCCTCGCCGTCGGCGCCGATGTAAATGGGGATCATGCCCAGGTTGTCGTCGCCCAGATCCTTGATGTCGGTGTAGGCCCAGGTGCCGTTCTGATAGAAGACAGCCTGCTTGTTGACGAACTCAGCCACAGCGTCGTTGCCGGTCTTGCTGGCCAGGACGGTGGGGTCACAGGTGGAGTCGGTGATGTACAGATCGAAAATCTGCTTGTAGTTGTCCAGATAGGTGCCCTTGATGGCGTCGGTGGAGGAGATGCCGTCGGCCTTGTACTCATAATAGATGGGCAGGTTGGCCAGGTGGGTCTTGTAGCGCCAGTCGGAGGAAGCGTCCATGCCGGCGGAGGTGAAAGCGCCCTGGATGCCCAGCTCGTCCTTGCGGGCCTGGATGTCGTCGGCCACAGCCTTCAGGGTGTCAAAGCTGGTGATGTCGTCCTGGGTATAGCCGGCGGCGGTCAGCAGCTCTTTGTTGTAGATGATGCCGTAGGTCTCGATGACGTAGGCGATGCCGGCCACGGCGTCGCCGTCCTTCAGGGCGAAGGAATCGCTGGTCAGCTCGCTGTACAGAGCCGAGCCGGACAGATCGTAGCAGTAGTCCTTCCAGTTGGCCAGACCCACGGGGCCGTTGACCTGGAACAGGGTGGGAGCCTCGCTCTTCTCCATCTCGCTCATCAGGGTGGTCTCGTACTGGTTGGCGGCGGCGGTCACGACGGTGACGGGCACGCCGGTGGACTCGGTGTACTTGGCGGCCAGGTTCTGCCAGGCCTCATCCTGCTCGGGCTTGAAGTTCAGATAGTAGACCTTGCCGCTGGCAGCAGGAGCGGTGGAACCAGCGGTGCTGGAACCGGTGGAAGCGGCGGTGGAACTGCTGGAAGAACCGCAGGCGGCCAGAACACCGGCAGCGGATACAGCGCCGGCGGCCTTCAGAAAGTTGCGGCGGGAAATCATCTTTTTCATAGTTCTTCTCCTTCGTCATATCGTGTGAAAGGTGTGTATGTCCGTTCTGCCCAACCCGGGCAGAAAAGAGTCGAAATCATACGGCGGAACCGCCGCGGGGCGGGCGAACGCTTTCGCCCTCCTGGATGGTGGGGGCCAGAATCACGGTCTGGGCCGGGGTGCCGTGCTCGATCTGACGGATCAGCAGCTCCACGCACCGCAGCGCCAGCTCGCCGGTGGGCTGCACCATGGAGGCCAGAGCCGGCACGCAGTACCGGGACATGGAGATGCCGTCGAAGCCGATCACCGAGATGTCGTCGGGCACCTTGTACCCGGCGCTGGCCAGAGCGCGGATGACACCGATGGCGATGACATCGCTCATGGCAAAGACGGCGGTGAACTGGGCCCGGCGGGCCAGCAACCCGTTCATGGTGTTGTAGGCCGACTCAAAGCTGTAGTTGGACAGGCCGTACAGCCGGGGGTCCAGGGTGAGGCCGTTGTCCTCCATGGCCTGCTGTGCGCCCAGTCGGCGCATCTTGCTGGGATGGCTGGAAACCGGTCCGCCGATGACGCAGATTTTCCGGTGCCCCTGGGCGATGAGGTAGGTGACGGCCTGATAGGCAGCCGCCTGGTCGTCCACACCCACCATAGACAGGTTGGGGAAGTTCAGCTCATCCGACACCACCGTGGCCAGAACAGCCGGGATGGTGATGGAGTCAAAACTCTGGCGGAAATTATCCACGTTGCCGCCCAGGAAAATCATACCCTTGGGCTTGATTTCCCGGAGGATTTTCTCGGCGGCCTCCATCTCGTTGGCGTTTTCATCCAGATAGGAAACGATGCCGCTGTAGCCGTACAGCCCCACCACCTGCTGCAGGTGGACCAGAAAGTCGGCAAAAAACATGTTCTGGGTGCCCTTGACCACAAAGACCACGCTGCGGGACTGCTGGATTTTCAGCTGGCGGGCGTTGGTGTTGGGCACAAAGCCCACCTCCCGCATGATCCGCAGCACGTGCTCCTTGGTTTCGGGGCGGACGTCGGGGCGGTCGTTGATGACCCGGGAAATGGTGCTGACCGAGCAGCCGCTGATCCGGGCGATGTCCTTGATCGTCATGTGCAGCAGCTCCTTCCTCCGGTCGGCGTTGGTTTTGTTTGCGGGATCGTTTACGGAAACGTTACCGACAAGCTTATTATGGCACACATGTCCAAAAAATGCAAGAACACACTGAAAAGTTTGTGAATATCATTCCATGGCGCAGATAATTTTTGTGCAGTTTGAAATGACGTAAACGCAGGAAGCCCGGAAATTGCGAAAATTCCCGGTAATTATGTGAAAATTTCAGTTCGCGCCAGCTGCACGTCTTGTACACAACGATACTATGTGAAATTTTGAGAACGCACCGGAGCGCTCTCCCCGGGCCTCCGGCGCCCTTCCCGGAACCGGCAAAAAGGCCGGTCCGGGGCAGGGGCTTGCCTGACCAAAGGCTTGGTGGTATACTGTCCCCAGCGGACAGCGTGGCCCCTGCGGCGCGCTGTCTTTTTTGATTGGAAAGGGAAGGTGTTCTGGTATGAAAAAGCCTGTCATTGGCCTTGTGCCCATTGTGGACCCGGCGCAGAACCGCTACGGGATGACGCCGGCCTATTGCAAAGCGGTGGAGGGGGCAGGGGGCCTGCCCCTGATGCTGCCGCTGACGGCGGATTCGGACGACCTGGCCCGGCTGGTGGAGCTGTGCGATGGCATTCTGTTCACCGGCGGGCCGGATATCCACCCTGCCCGCTATGGCGAGGAGACGCTGCCCGCCTGCGGCACGATTGTCCCCGAGCGGGACGCGATGGAGGATGCCCTGCTTCAGGCGGCGCTGGCGGCGGACAAGCCGGTGCTGGGCATCTGCCGGGGAATTCAGGTCCTCAATGTGACTCTGGGCGGCACCCTCTGGCAGGACCTGCCCAGCCAGTACGGCGAGACCATCGGCCACAGCCAGCCGGAACCCTATGACCAGCCCTGCCATGCCGTGACAGTGCTGGCAGATACCCCGCTGGCGGCCCTTCTGGGAGAAGGGGAGATCGCCGTCACCAGCCGCCATCATCAGGCCATCAAGGAGCTGGCGGGGCCCCTGCGGGCCATGGCCGCTTCGCCGGACGGCCTGGTGGAAGCGGTCTGGATGCCGGGCAAACGGTTTGTCTGGGGCGTTCAGTGGCACCCTGAGAGCATTTTCTCCACCAGCCCGGAGAGCCAGAAGCTGTTCGCCGCCTTTGTGGAGCAGTGCAGATAAGGAGAAGGTATGGAAGGGGATTTTTATCGGATGACCTGGAATCCCCCGCAGGAATAACCCCGCAGAACAACAAAAGGAAAAGCCGAAGGGCGGCCCTGGAAAGGACCGCTCTTCGGCTTTTGGCTTAGAGTTGAGAACAATGGGGTTCGGCCGGGAACATCAGAACCAGGCCGGAGTCACAGTGGGAACATAGCCGCACAGCTTGGGAATGAACAGGCTGATGTCGGGGATGAAGGTGATGAGCAGCAGGGCCACGATCATGCACAGATAGAAGGGCAGGGTGGCCTTGACGACGGCGCCCATGGGGCGCTTGGCCACCGCCGAACCGATGAACAGGACCGAGCCGACCGGCGGGGTCAGCAGGCCAATGCCGCAGTTGAGCATGACGATGATGCCGAACTGGATGGGGTCGATGCCGATGGAGGTGGCGATGGGCAGCAGGATGGGGGTGGCGATCAGGATGATGGGGGCCATATCCATGATGCAGCCCAGGAACAGCAGGATCAGGTTGATGAGCAGGGCCAGCAGGATCGGGTTATCGGTCACGCTGGTGATGGCGTTGGCCGCCAGATCAGGCACGTGCAGGGTGGTCATGCAGTAGCCGAACACGTTGGAGGTGGCGATCAGGATCAGGACGATGGACAGGGTGTGGACGGCGCTGTCCAGCTCTTTCCAGACGCCCTTGAGGTCGAGGCCCTTGTAGACAAAGAGGGCGACGAACAGGGAGTAGAAGACGGCGATGGCGGCGGACTCGGTGGCGGTGAACCAGCCGGCGGCCACGCCGACCACGACGATGATGATGGCGCCGGCCGCCCAGATGGACTGGCCCAGCTGGCGGATCAGGTTCTTGATGCTGAACTTGTCGCCGCGGGGATAGTTGTTTTTGACGGACAGGATGTAGACGCCCACCATCAGGCTGACGGCCAGGACGCCGCCGGGAAGGTAGCCGGCCAGGAAGAGGCTGCCGACCGAGATGCCGCCGGCGGTGGTGGCGTAGATGACCATGTTGTGGCTCGGGGGCACCAGAATGCCCTCGACCGACGAGGTGATGGTGATGGCGGTGGAGAAGTCGGCGTCATAGCCCTGGTCCACCATCATGGGGATGAGGATGGCGCCGAGGGAGGCGGTGTCGGCCGCGGCCGAGCCCGAAATGCCGCCGAAGAAGTAGGAGTCCAGAACGTTGACCATGCCCAGGCCGCCGCGCATCCAGCCGACGCAGGCGTTGGCCAGCGCGACCAGTTTATCGGACAGGCCGCCCGACCCCATCAGCATACCCATGGTGATAAAGAAGGGGACGGCCATCAGGCTGTAAGAGCTGATGCCCTTGACCATCTGCTGGCAGACGGTGGCCAGGCTCAGGCCCTGATACATCAGGCAGAAGATCGAGGACAGCGCCACCGAATAGGCGATCGGGAAGCGCAGCAGGATCATGACCAGGAACGAGACCAGTAGGATCGCAATAGCGGGTACGTTAACTGCCATATCACACTTCCTCCTTCAGGCAGATGCCGCGGATCTCCTCATAGATGCACTCCAGCTCAAAGACGATCATGGCGATGCCGGCCAGGGGCACCGGGAAGTACATCCAGAAACGGGAAACGTTGGGCATCGAGACATAGGTGCCGCGGGCGCCGATGGTGGTGGCGTACTGCAGGCCGACCACCAGCATGACAATGCCCAGGACCAGAACGGCCACGTCGGCCAGGATGTTCAGGAAGTGGAGCATCGGCTTGGGAATATAGCGGTCGAACGCATCCATCCGGATGTGCTCTTTATGGCGGATGGCGATGGCCGCCGACAGAACGGCCATGTAGCTCATCAGGGTCAGGACGACCTCTTCGGTCCAGGACGGCGAGGTGATAAACGGGATATAGCGGCCCAGCACCGAATAGCCGGTGATGATGATATCCGCGATCAGCAGCAGCTTGCAGATGGTCATGACGATCTTGTCGGTCACGTCGTAGATCGGGCGCAGCTTATCCATGGCTGCAAAGAATGCTTTCATCAGGATTCCCCCTTTGCTCAAAATACGCGGGGCGGCATTGAACGGGCCGCCCCGCCCGCATCATTTGGGCGCAGGCTCCGGTCAGGCCATGTCGACCAGCTGCTGATACAGGTCCTCCAGGCCCTTGGTGTTGTCGGTGATGACCTGGGCGCAGGCTTCCTGCCACTCGGTCTTGTCGGGGACGTCGACCACGTTGCAGCCCTCGGCTTTCAGCTCTTCCAGGACGCGGTTCTCCTCGTCCTCGGACAGGCTGGCGTTGAACTCCTGAGCGTACTTGCCGGCCTCCATGATGCAGGCCTGCTGGTTGGCGGTCAGCTTGGCCCATGCGTTATCGGTGATGACAACCTGCACAGCGCCCAGGGTGTGGCCGTCCAGGATCAGGTTGTTGGCAACCTCGGGGAAGGCGTTGGACTTGTAGTTGGCGATGGGCTGCTCGGCGCCGTCCACAACGCCGGTCTGCAGCGCGGAGTACAGCTCGTTGAAGGAGACGACGGTGGGGGTGGCGCCCAGACCCTCGACCAGGCCGTTCATGACGGGGTCATTGGAGACGCGCAGCTTCATGCCGGCCAGGTCGGCGATGCCGGCCACCGGATCGACGGTGAAGAAGTGGCGGAAGCCCTCCTCGCCGTAGAAGATGCCGCGGACGGGCAGGCCCAGCTCCTGGGGCTCGTTCAGGAAGTCGGGGGCGAGGTCGGAGTTGGCGAAGTTCCACCAGTGCTCGCGGGAGACAAAGGTATAAGGCAGGCTGAGCAGCATCGACTTCTGGCAGCCGTAGCTGGTCAGCGCGAAAGCCGAGATACGGGACAGGTCGATGGTGTCGCCGCCGGCCAGGATGTTGTCCAGGACGTCGTTCTCAGAGCCCAGAACGCCCGAAGCCTGCAGGTCGATGGTGATGGACCCGCCGGACAGCTCCTCAACCTTCTCCTTGAAAGCGGTAGCAGTCTGGCCGACGATGGTGTCCAGAGGGTTGACCTCAGCGTAAACCAGGGTGACAGCGGGATCGCTGGCGGCTGCAGCAGCGTCGCCGGCAGCTGCCGAGGAAGCAGTGCTGGTGGCCTGGGATGCAGCGGTGGAGCTGCTGGAAGAACCGCAGGCAGCCAGAACGCTGGCGGCGCCCACGATGCCTGCACCCTTCAGAAAGGAGCGGCGGCTGATGGCACGATGCTCAAAATTGGATTTCATAGTTGTTTCCTCCCTTTATGTTTCCTTCTCAGGATGGGAACGGCATTTACAGGTTTTGCCGGCTCCCATCACCGCGCAGATGCACGCGGCGGCCAATCCGGTCAGTGACTTCAATTTAATATTTTTTTCATGAATCTGCAAGGGGTTTGAAAAAATATACTGGTTTTTGAAAGGAATTACGAATACTTTTTGTGCTTGTTTTCTGTTTTTTGGCTCAACTTTTTGTACAAAACAGGAAAACCGGGCTGCCCTTGGGCAACCCGGCTGGTACAATCTTTTTCAGCTTTTCGATCCGGGAAGAACCGCTCAGGCGGCCTCCTGAATCTTGCGGATGATCTTCTCCTGGTCGGCGTATTCCTCGTAGATGGGGGCCACCGCCTCCCGGAAGCGGCGCAGTTCGGCGTCGGACAGGGAGGTCACCGTCACGCCGGCCTCCCGCATCTTGGCCTCCGACTCGGCCTCGGCCTGTTTCCACAGTTCCCGCTCCAGCAGCCCCGCCTGGCGGGCGCAGTCCTCCACGATGGAAGGGTAGGAGGGGTCCAGGTCGGCCAGCTTCTTCATGGCCTCGGCGCTGGCCAGCATCAGTTCGGGAATGCGGGTGTGGCCGTCCAGCAACATATACTTGGCCACCTCGTAGTGGCCGGTATAGTCGTAGCTGGGCCAGTTGTTTTCGGCCCCGTCGATGTCCTCCTTGGCCAGGGCGCTGTAGACGTCGTCGTAGGCCAGACGCACCGGAACCGCCCCCAGATCCTGGATGATCTCCTCCATCAGGCTGGACTCCGCCACCCGGATGTACAGGCCCTTCAGGTCGTCCAGACTGGTCACCGGCTCGTTGGTGTAAAAATGCCGGACGCCCGCGTCAAACCAGGTCAGGGCGGTCAGGCCGATGGAGTCCTGAATGGAGGCCAGAAAGGTCTCCCCGATGGGGCCGTCCAGCACCCGCCACATGTGGTCGCTGTCTTTATAGAGGAAGGGGAGCTGCAGGACGTACAGTTCCGGCATGAATTCGCCCAGGGACATGACCGAAATGCGGGAAAAGTCGATGCCGCCATATTCCATCTGCTCCACCACGCTGTCCTCGCTGCCCAGAACGCCGTTGCTGTAGACCCGGATCTGGACCCGGCCGCCGGTTTTCTCCTCCACCAGATCGGCAAAGGCGTAGGCGGCCTCGGTGGTGGGGTAGCCCTCGGGCTGGTTTTCGGCGTAGCGCAGGATCAGATCAGGCATGTCCTTGGCGTCGGCGGCAGGGTCCGGCGCGGTGATGGCCAGTACCAGGCCAAAGAGAAGGACTGCCGCAATGGCCAGCAGCGCCAAATGCCACCGCCGCATCATGGAGCCTGCTCCTTGTGGCGGCGGGCTGCCTCCCGCCGGTACTGGGTGGGGGTCAGGCCGGTCTTTTTCTTGAAAGCCCGGGCAAAATAGCTGGCGTCCTCGTAGCCCACCATGCCGGCCACCTCGGCGGTGGGGCGCAGCGGGTCGGTCAGCAGCTCACAGGCTGCCTGGATGCGCACCTCGGTGAGGTAATCCAGAAAGCCGATGTGCTGATACTTTTTGAACTGAGTGGACAGATAGGCCGGGCTGATGGACAGGATGTCGGCCACGCTGTCCAGAGATAGTTCGTACATGTAGTTCTCCCGCAGGTATTTCTTCACCTGGGCCATCAGCTGGCCCATCTGGGTGTTTTGGACGTCGCTGTCCTCGTCCTCGGGGGTCTGTTCCACCGCCGCCGGCGCCAGATCCGTCAGCCGCCGCTCCACCTCAATCTGGGACAGAGCCCGCCGGATGGCGGCCTCGGCCTCGTCGGGCACCACCGGCTTGAGGATGTAGCCGCAGGCCCCCAGCCGCATGGCCTCGTAGGCGTACTGGAACAGGCCGTAGGCCGTCACAAAAATGATTTTGCACCCGGGCAGCCGGGCCAGAATGGTCCGGGCCGCATCCAGTCCGTTGACTCCCGGCATTTCAATGTCCATCAGGATCAGTTCAGCCCCCAGAAGCAGGGCTGTGTCCACTGCCCGGCGGCCGTTGTCGGCGGTGTGGATTTCTACCTCGTGCTCAAAGCGGCGGGATACCAGGTCGGCCAGGACTTCCCGCTCCATCTCCTCGTCGTCGGCGATCAGGATTTTATACATCGTCGCACTCCTCCTCCGGTTCGATCAAGGGCAAAAACAGCACCGCCCGGGTGCCGTGGCTGGGGGATGTGTGCAGGTACAGGCGGCCCGGCGGGTCCAGCAGCCGCAGCCGGGCGGCCACGTTGCTCAACCCGATGTGCTCGCCCGTCTCGGGCACTTCGTGCAGCCGGCCCCGCACTTTCTGCAGGGCGGCGCGGTCCATTCCCACGCCGTCGTCCCGCACCGCAATGTACAGCAGACGGTACCGGGGCAGCCGCCGGATCACGATTTGCACCGTGCCGCCGGTTTCCCGCGGGATGATGCCGTGTTTGAAGGCGTTTTCCACCAGCGGCTGGACAATGAAGGACGGGACCATGGTTTCGGTCAGGTCGATGTCGTCGGCTATGTGCCAGGTCAGATGCACCCGGTCCCCGAACCGCACATGGTAGATGGCGAAAAATTCCTCGATGATGCGCACCTCGCGGGAGAGGGGAACCTGCAAATCATTGCTGGCCAGACTGTACCGCAGCAGCTGGGACAGGGCAGTGATCAGGGTACGGGTGCGGGGGGCCTTTTCTTCGTCCGAAACCCGCAGAATGACCCCCAGGGTATTGAACAGGAAATGTGGGTCGATCTGGCTGCGCAGATGCTGCAGCCGGGCCCGTTCCACCGTGTTCTGCAGCTCCAGGGCCTCGGTTTCCCGGCGGTGGAGCTGGCGCTCAATCTCGTTTTTCTCCTGCAGGGTCTTGACCTGCCGGTCCATGGAGTGCTTCATCCAGTTGAACGCGCCGGCCAGCTGGCCGATCTCGTCGCCCGCCTGGGCCACCACCACGTCGGGGGTGTCAAAGTCGCCCTGGCCGATGGCCCGGGAGGCCACAATCATCTGCTGGACCGGGTCCAGCAGCCGCAGCACCGAATACACCACCAGCGCGCCAAAGGCCAGGCAGAGCAGGGAAGCCACCGTCTGCATGGCCTTGATCTGTTCGTTTTGGGCCGAGAGAAGGGTGTAGGTGCTCTGGCCCTCGCTGATGGCGGTCTGGAGCAGCTGGCCGGTGTACTGCTGCAGATAGTGACCGCAAACTGCAATTTCGGTGTAATATAAGCTGGCCGCCGCGATGGCGTCGCCGGTCTTGAGCAGGGCGGCCATCCGGTCCATCAGGACATCGTAGTTGGCGTAGGTGGTGCGTACCGCTTGGGCCAGAAGGTATTGTTCCTCGCCCACCTCGGCCAGATCGCCGTCGATGTGCCGCAGCCAGGCGTCCGCCGTGGTGGAGCCGCTCTGGAGTGTCTGGGACAGGGCGGTGAGGTCGCCGTTTTCCCAGCGGAAACTCTCCAGCGCCGTGAGCTGGCTCTCGATGCCGCTGGAAAACTGGCTGATGGAATGGAAGTTGCCGGTCTGACGGTCCAGCTGATCCAGAATCACGTTGGACTGGTAGTGATTGACATAGAGCTGCACCAGCAGTGCTGCGAAAAATGCCGTGAAGAACAGCAGGATTCGCCCTTTCAGGGAGATGTGCCGCTGGAACCAGTGCATGGGGCGCCTCCTTTGTTAAATGATGTTTTATTATACAATACCGTCAAAAAATCTGCAAGCCCAATCAAAATGCCCGGTCTGCCTTGCAGCTGGGCCGGTGAAATGGTATCATAAAGGAAAACAAAGACCCCGGAGGTAACCCTATGTCTGGCAAAAATACCGTCCTGTCGGTCCCGGTCCAGCTGGATACGGGCATGTTTCGTGATTTCGCCTTGTTCGATGTGCTCCAGCGCCAGAAACGGTGGAAGCGGCCCCTGCTTTTTGCAGTGCTTATGCTGGCTTTTGCGGCCATCTGCTTCAGTCAGGTGGGCGTGCGGGAAGGCGCGGCCCTGCTGGGCGGCGTCCTCACGGCGGTGGCTCTGGGCCTGCCGCTGGTGTATTTTGGGATGTTTTTCCGCTCGGTGAGCCTGCAGGCCAAAAAGATGGGCCTGTCCACCCCCAAGTCGGTGTACCGTGTGGAATTGGGCCCCGACGGCGTCGGCATGTGGCCGGCGGGCCAGCAGGACAAGGCCCAGCCCGCTGCCTCCCACGACTGGGAGAGCGTGTACGGCGCCTGGCGCACCGCCCAGGCCGTCTATCTTTACATCAACGCCACCCGGGCCTATCTGCTGCCGGCGGAGGAAATCCCCGGCGGAGCGGACGCGGCCTGGACCCTGCTGGGTGAACATCTGCCCGCAGAAAAATTGCACGTAACCCGCTGAAAAGGAGGCTTTTGCCATGGAAAAACAGCATCAAAACCAGGTGTGGGTTCCCCACAGTGAAACCCTGCCCGAACCCGCAGGGGAGGGGGTCACCCGCCGCGTGCTGGCCTACGGCCCCGAGCTGATGTGTGTGGAGAACACCTTTGCCGAGGGCGCAGTGGGGGCACTCCACAGCCACCCCCACACCCAGATCACCTATGTGGTGTCGGGCCGCTTCCGGTTCACCATCGGGGATACCACCCGGGAGGTGGGCCCCGGCGACACCATGCTGAAACAGGACGGGGTGCGCCACGGCTGCGTCTGCCTGGAGCCGGGCATCCTGCTGGATATCTTCACCCCCATGCGGGAGGACTTTGTCTGACCTGGGACCTTTGCCTGAATGAAAAAACCGAGAGCCGCAGAGGCTGCCGCTGCGGCTCTCGTTGCGTGCAAGGGTCCTGCTTTTGGCCGAATGACGCGAAAAAAGGGAAGCAAACAGGCGCCCGTGCGGATGCAGAGCGCCTGCTTGCTGCCCTTTCGGACAGACCAAAAGAATCTATATTGGAAGCTTTAGAGGATGTCGTTTTTACTGCTCGTCCTTGTCAACGGGCTTTTCTTCTGCGGCATGCTCGCAGACGGGACGCTCGGGCTGATAGACGATGCCGCCGCAGGTGGGAGGCCAACCAAACCGCTCCTCAATGATGAACTGGGACAGCAATTTCTTGCCTGCATTTTCCAGGTGATTCATACACTTAACCTCCATACATCTTTTGCTTGAGTTGTTCAATCCATACAAGCAGCACGCTGATTAAAACGCTGTAAAAGCTGAAAACCAGGACCTGCCGTATTCCCAGAATGAAAGTAACGCCCTGCACCAGCAAAACGCCGAGAAGAATCTCGTTTTTCTTCCGGATATTCGCCTGGACCACCTCCGCCTCAAAATGCAGCTGCGGGGGATAAATCGGAGGGAGCAGGAACGCGATGGCCAGCACCGCCAGATCCAAACCCCACGCGGCGTATGGGCTCGCATGCAGCAGGGCGGGCCCCAGCAGAAACAAAACCAGCAGGGTCATGGCTGTGGTCATGGACAGACAGAGCCAGGCATAGGGCGCATGCCATCCGCCGATGCGGCTGCGCAGCAGGTACAGGGGCAGCATAAAGACCCAGACGTTCACAAACTGGCCGGACAAAATAGAGCAAACCAGAAGAATCAGAAGAAAACAGATCTGAAGCAGCTTCTTTTCCACTACATACAGACACCAGGGAGCATTGCTTTCTTCCACCCAGTTGCGGGCGACAAAATACGCTGTAATGCGGGATGAAATCGTATGCAGCATAAGGTGCCCTCTTTCTTTTTTACAAATTTACCACATTTTCTCCGTGAGGTGTGAGTTATGCGGTGAGATAGGCGTTTTTTGCGGTGAAATAGGCAAAAGGGGCTGAAAAGTCAGGGGATCTGTGCGGAAAAGCAGAACATCCGGTCGGATTCCCGGTAGGAAAAGGCGAAAACCGCGCCCGACTGGTTCAGGATGTTCATGACCGTCCGCAGGCCGTAGCCGTGTTCCTTCGAGCGGTAAGGGGAGATCACCACCTGGTTGTCCAGGATTTTGACGGGAACGGCGGTGGTATTTTCGATGTACAGGAAGCTGCCGTCCTCGGTGACCTGCATCTTGACGGTGATGGTCCGGGGCTGGCCCTCCGGGATTTTATCACAGGCCTCGATGGCGTTGTCGATCAGATTGGAGAGGAGCACCACCAGATAGGTGTCGTCCAGAGAAAAATAGGTTAGGTCGTCCAGCTGCATGGAAAATTCGATGTCCTTCTCCCGGGCCAGGCTGTATTTCTGACTGAACAGAACATCCGCCACCTGCCGGCCGGTTTTCACGATCAAGGGGCTTTTGGTGCTGGTCTGCAGGAGGGACTGGACGTAGGACAGCAATTTACTGTCCGGGGCTTCGTGTTCCGCCAGGCCGCAGATCACCGACAGCTGATTCTGAAAGTCATGGGTCATCTTGCGCTGGCTCCGGTATGCGTCCGACCAGGCCGCAATGACTTCGTTTTGGGCCTTGATGTTGTGCTGTAAGATGATGTTGTCCTGACGGAGCTGTTCCTGCTGGTTCAGGTGACTCAGGAAGGCCACGGCGAACAGATTCATGGCCAGAAGCCCGACGGTGCACAGCAGCAGTTCTTTGGCCACAAAGGGAACGGTGCAGTAAATGCGCCACAGAAAAATGGCAATGGACAGGGACATGGCGGGGAAGATAAATATTTTCAGCCAGTTTTGCCAGGTGGTGTTGTCAAACTGAAAATGCCGCCGGACGAACACCCGGAACCCCATGACCACAAACAGGTCCAGCATTTTGGCGAAATAGCAGAACAGATAATATCCATACGGATCATGGAGCAGGGTTTGCAAGTGAACCCCCGAAACAAAAGCCGCGCCGAGGAAGAACAGATTGTCCGCCGCCGTTATAAAGGAAAGAAACAGGATGGAAACCACCGCGCTTTTGACCAGCGGCGCGGAAAATACCTTGTAAACCCAGGCGGTGTCGATGCAGACCAGCACAAATACTTTCAGAAAGGAGTTCCAGTCCGAAAAGGCCAGGCCGATGCAGTTGAACAGCACCAAAAACAGAACGGAAAAGAAAAACGAACGGCCCTGAAACTTCTTGATGAAAAAGGTCTCGCACAGAAAAACCAGCGAGATATCTTCGGTGAAAATCAAAAAGAAATTCAGCAGATTGTAGATCAGTTCATTCATAGACGACTGCCCTTCCACATGAGGTATTGACTGCAGATGTCGCGGTAGCTGCTTTCGGATACTTTTAATACTTCGCCGTTGCGGAGTTTGACCTGATAATTGGCCAGCCGGCTGATGTAGCACATGTTCACCAAAAAGCTTTTGTGCAGGCGGATAAACCCTTTGTCCTGCAGCTTCTTTTCATAGTCGCCCAGCTTTCCGAGGCACTCCAGATGGGGCCCCGGCGACGAAACCCGATGGAGCAGAACCCGCCGGTAGGAAGTGCCCTCAAAATAGAGAATATCCTTCAGAGCAATTTCGGTGGTGGAGTCTTTCAGCTCCACCAGAAGGGTCTCGGTGTCCTCAAACAGCTTGTCCTGAATGGCGTCCAGACAGGCATCGATTTCTTTGACATATTGGTTTTTCATGATGTATCGGAAGGCATTGACCTTGTAGCCGGTGGGCGCATACTGGATGTATGCGGTGACAAAAACCAGGATGATGTCGGGATAGCGCTGGCGGAGCTGGCAGGCCACCTCAATGCCGTTGATTTCGGGCATATCAATGTCAAGAAAGGCCACCTGTACGTCGGAAAGATCCTCGTTCAGCACCACTTGGGGAGAGGAGAAAATCCGGCAGCTGAGGGGCCAGTCCCGTCTGGCGCATCCTGTGCTGATCTGGTCATACAGCTCTCCGGCAAAGACGGCGTCGTCATCGAGAATTATGATTTTCATGGGGGATCTTTCCTTTCTGTTTTGATTCTGGACTGGTCTGGTTTTGAAGCGCCGGCGAAATAAAAATGTGCTTTTTCGCGGCGGGCAGGCCCCCTGCACGCGGGGACGGTTCTGCTTATGCGGCCGTGCGAAAAAGAACGGGCTGTTTGGTCGGCCCGACGGAATTCAAAACCCAATTTAACATACAGCTTAAACCCTCATTTTGTCAATATTTTTGCAATTCTGCTGATCTTTAACGCAAATTGCCGCCGAAATCGCGTTAAAGTTAAGAAAAATTCTGATGATTCGCTCAAAGTGAGGTGGACAGAATGAAAATATATGATTTCAACGGGAAAAAGAACATCTGCGGGGAGCGCATCCGGGAAGCGCGCTTAAAACTCCGTTTTTCCCAGACCAATCTGGCGGTGCGTCTGAAGCTGGAAGGGGTGGAGCTGGAGCGGGATTCCATCAGCCGGATCGAGATCGGAACCCGCTTTGTTTCCGACTATGAACTTCGGGCTTTTGCAAAGACTCTCAACGTTTCTCCGCTGTGGCTTTTGGGGATGGAATGAGCCAAAAAACCATTCGATTTTATTCGACAGGATTTGCATCTGCTTCACCGGCAAAGGGAAGAAAACGGGAAGCTTCTGCTGCATTCTGAACGGCCGTTTTTTCACCGTCGTTTTTGGGAAAAAACAGGTGTTTTTTGCGGCGGTTTATTCTGCGCTCCGGCGGCTGCCGGGCAGGAAAAGCCGTTTTGACAGAGACGCTATTGTTGGTTCACTGCATGAAAACCGCCTCTTGCGGCAAAGAAACAAAAAATCCCCCGAAATCTGTTATGATAGGTAGCACGATGAGAGAGGACCTCTTTTGTCGCGAATTCGCAAGATAGGGTGGTACGGCCATGGAACCGGTTCAAAACAGTTTGCTCAATCCAAAACAGCAGTGGCACAAGGCGCAGAGAAAGCGGACGGGTGAGAAAAGTGCCTCCGCGGTCTTTCTGTGGGGACGGCGGGTGGTGTTTGAGGAGCGGGCCATCTTTCAAAACGACGCCGTCATCCGCATGCCGAAAGAGTTTGCAGAGCGCGCCCCGGAGGAAGGAAACCCGCTCTTTTGGGCCGGCACCCAGCCCCAGCATCTGTTTTCCAGCAGCCGTCTGCATTTCACCCTGGCGCTGAGCTGGACGTTCAACCGGATTTCCGACGAGAATATCGCGGACATCACCAAGGTGATCCGGCCCCTCGTGCCCCGCATTTTCCCCGAAAGCATCGTCCTCAGGGAAGAGACCTTCCTCAAAGAGGAGGGCAGCGTGTCGGTTTTGTACATTGCATCTCCCGCCGCCGGCGGAGCGCGCGGAAATGTCCTGTTTTTTGCGTCGGCTGAAAACCGGCTCCTGATGGGCAATATTGCCTTTTCCATGCAGGACGCGGAACGCATGGAACCCATCGCCCTGGAGATGGCACAGTCCTTCCGCTGGACCCGGAAGCGCAGGTCCTGAACGAGAATCGATGCCCCCGCTTGCCGGGCCTGGAGGCCGGGAGGCGGGGGCGTTTTTGGGTAAAAGGGCCGTACTCCGTCGGTTTGAAAAGCTGCCCGGGGCGGAACGATTGACAACCGCGGCGGACAAGAGTAGTATTACGGTTGGTTGACCTCATTGTTCCCGAAGGGGAGAGAAGGACCCGGCTTTTGCCCGGGCAGAGGAAGTAAAACATCCAGGAGGTAACAGGACATGAAAAACGCAAGACCCATCACATCGGAGATGATCGCCGCCTTTAAGGCGAGCTATGACGCTGACAAGTCGGCCCGTGTGCTGACTGCGGCGGTTTCCCACAATCCGCTGAGCAAGGTGGCCCTCGACCCGATGACCGCCGCCAAGATGGACAACAGCTTCTCCATCGAGGTGAAGACCCGCGGCATCACTGCACAGAAAAAGAGCGGCCGCTGCTGGCTGTTTGCATCCATGAACGTGATGCGTGAAATCGTGGCGGAAAAATGCAATCTGGAGAAGTTCGAGCTGTCCGGCAACTGGCTGGGCTTCTGGGACAAGTTTGAGAAGATCAATTTCTTCCTGGAGAGTGTGCTGGACTGCGCCGACCTGCCGGTGGCAGACCGGACCCTGGACTGGGTGCTGAACGGCATCAACGACGGCGGCCAGTGGGACATGATGGTCAGCATCATCAAGAAATACGGCATTGTGCCGGCTTCGGTCATGCCCGAGACCGAGCAGTCCTGCGGCACCATGGAGCTGATGCGGCTGCTGAACACCAAACTGCGCAAGGACGCCGTGGAACTGCGTGCTCTGGCCGCTGCCGGCGGCGACACCGCCGCCCGCAAGGATGAGATGCTGGCCGAGCTGTTCAAGGCACTGTGCATCTGCTTTGGCCGCCCGGTGGATCAGTTCGACTTTGAGTACACCGACAAGAATGGCGTGTACCATGTGGACCGCGGCCTGACCCCGGTTTCCTTCTATGAAAAGTACATCGGCCTGGCTCTGGAGGACTACGTCAGCGTCATCCACGCTCCCACCCAGGACAAGCCCTTCGGCAAGACTTATACCGTCAAGTATCTGGGCAATGTGGTGGAGGGCTCGGTCCGCCACCTGAACCTCCCCATGGAGGAAGTGAAGGAGCTGGTGATCGCCCAGCTGAAGGCCGGCGAACCGGTGTGGTTCGGCAGCGACTGCAGCAAGTTCGGCAACCGTGACGGCGGCATCTGGGACCCCAACTGTTTCATCTACGGCGACGTCCTGGGCGGCATGGATCTGGACATGACCAAGGAAGAGCGCCTGGACTACCGCGACAGCGCCATGAACCACGCCATGATCCTCTGCGGCGTCAACCTGGACGCCGACGGCAAGCCCAACCGCTGGAAGATTGAGAACAGCTGGGGCGAGGACGCCGGCCGGAAGGGCTACTTTGTGGCCAGCGACGCCTGGTTTGACGCATTTGTCTATCAGGCCGTGGTGAACCGCCGGTTCCTCACCGACGCCCAGCGCCAGGCCCTGGACGCCGAGCCCATCGAGCTGGCTCCCTGGGACCCCATGGGCTCTCTGGCATAACCCTGAATCAGCCTGACCTGTCCTGAAAATCCAGCGCGCCCCGGACGCAGACCGCCCGGGGCGCTTTTTTGCGCCTTCGGGACAGAGAGGACGGTTTGGAAGCCCAAATTAAGCAAATACCCGCCCCGATTGAACCCAAACAGTCCTTGTGCTATAATATCGATGTAGTTTTGAAAATACAACGGTGCGGCCCGGCCGCCGCGCCGGGAAGGAGATATGGGTTGATACGAAAACAGGACCGGCTGGTGATTACCTTTTTCACCACCACCGATGCCATGGCCATGGAACATCTGTGCAAAGAGCGGCAGGCGGACGGGCGGATTATTCCGGTACCCCGCAGCATCACCGCCGGCTGCGGCCTGGCCTGGTGCGCGGCCCCCGAGAGCGAAAAACCGCTGCGGGCCCTGATGGAAGCGGAAGGCATCCGGTTCCAGGGGGTGTACCGCTGCCTGGTGTAAAGGAGGCGCGGCATGATTTATCTGGACAACGCAGCCACCACCCTGCGCAAACCCGAATGCGTGGTGGAGGCGGTGACCCGGGCCCTGTGCAGCATGGGAAACCCCGGCCGCAGCGCCCATGACGGGGCGCTGAGCGCCTCCCGCACTGTGTTTGAGGCGCGGCTGGCCCTGGCGGAACTGTTCGGGGCCGAGAGCCCCGACCGGATCGCCTTCACCGCCAACGCCACCGAGGCCCTCAACATCGCCATCAAGGGCATCCTGAACCCCGGCGACCATGTCATCACCACCGCCCTGGAACACAATTCGGTATTGCGGCCTCTGTATGAGATGGAGGACAAGGGGGTGGAGCTGACCATCCTGCCGGCGGACCGGCAGGGCCGGCTGAAGGAGGCGGATTTTGAGGCCGCCATCCGGGCAAATACCCGGGCTATCGTCTGCACCCACGGCTCTAACCTCACCGGAAACCTGGTGGATATCGGCCGGGTGGGACAGATTGCCCGGCGTCATGGCCTGCTGCTGGTGGCGGATGCCTCCCAGACGGCGGGAGCCTTTCCCGTCGACGTTCAGAAGATGCAGATCGACATCCTCTGCTTCACTGGTCACAAGAGCCTGCTGGGCCCCCAGGGGACCGGCGGCCTCTATGTGCGGGAAGGGGTGGAGGTCCGGCCATTGCTCAGCGGCGGCAGCGGGGTACAGACCTATCTGCGCCGCCATCCGCCCCAGATGCCCACCGCTCTGGAGGCCGGCACCCTCAACGCCCACGGCATCGCCGGGCTGCTGGCCGCGGTGCGGTATCTCCAGGCCACCGGCCTGGATGCCATCCGGGAGAGGGAACTGGACCTGATGGAACGTTTTTACCGGCAGGTGTCGGCCATCCCGGGAGTGACGGTGTACGGGGATTTTTCCCAGCGGATGCGCTGCCCCATTGTGGCCCTCAATGTCCGGAACTACGATTCCGGTGAGGTGAGCGACGCCCTCTCGTCGCAGTACGGCATCGCCACCCGCCCCGGCGCCCACTGCGCGCCCCGGATGCATCAGGCTCTGGGCACCGTGGAACAGGGCGCCGTCCGGTTCAGCTTTTCCCACTACAACACCGAAGAAGAAATTGAAATCGCTGTTTCCGCCCTGCGGGAACTGGCACAGGAGGAATAAATCATGGAAAAAATCATCGACTGCCGGGGCATGGTCTGCCCTCTGCCCGTGGTCAACGCCAAAAAAGCCGCCGAGGAACTTGCCGCCGGGGACCGGCTGACGGTTCTGGTGGACAACGAGGTGGCGGTGCAGAACCTGCAGCGCTTCTCCTCCCACAAGGGATACGTCTCCACCGGGGAGAAGAAAGGCGACAAGGAATACGCCGTGGTCATGACCATCACCGGCGAGGGGGCGGCCCCGCAGCCGGAGGAGGTGGACTGCCATCGGGATACCCGCCAAAAGGGGATGCTGGTGGTGCTGTCGGGCAATACCATGGGCACCGGCGACCCCAAGCTGGGCGCCGCCCTGATGAAGGCTTTTGTGTTCGCCCTGACCAAACAGGACCAGCTGCCCGAGACGGTTCTCTGCTACAACACCGGCGCCTACCTGAGCTGTGAGGGCTCGGAGGTGCTGGAAGATCTGAAACTGCTGGAGTCGGAGGGGGTCACCGTCCTGACCTGCGGCACCTGCCTGGACTTCTACGGCATCCGGGACAAGCTGGCGGTGGGCGGCGTCACCAATATGTACGAGATTGTGGAGCGGATGGAATCCGCCGGCCACATCGTCAAGCCGTGACACGCCCCGAATGGAAAGCCCGGCGGAGGAAAAAGAGATGAACCATGAAAGAAAGCGCGCGGTTGTTTCGGGCGTCGTGTTTGTTGGCGTGTATGTTTTGTCCGGGGCCCTCATCCGCTGGCGCAGCTACGATATGTACCTGGAAGCGCTGAAAGTGCTGACCGCCGTGATCGGCGCGGGCTGCTACTGGATTGGAAGCAGAGAAGGATGAGCGGCCGGGCGGAAGGAGAGATAAACCTATGGAAACACAGGTCAAACTGACCAAACTGGCGGCCTGCGCCGGCTGCGGGGCCAAGATGGGGGCCGGGACTCTGGCCAAAATGCTGGACGGATTCAAAACCCATGCCGACCCCCGTCTGATTGTGGGGTATGACAAGAGCGACGACGCCAGCGTCTATGTCCTCAGCGAGGAACAGGCTCTGATCCAGACCACCGACTTTTTCCCGCCCATTGTGGACGATCCCTACCTCTATGGCCGGATTGCCGCCACCAACGCCCTGAGCGACGTCTACGCCATGGGCGGCGAGCCCAAACTGGCCCTGAATATCCTGTGTGCGGCGGAGAGCATGAAGGACGAGACCATCCGAGAGATTCTGCGGGGCGGCTACGATGCCGCCTATGAGGCGGGGGCCATCATCACCGGCGGCCATACCATCAAGGGGGCCGAGCCCATCTATGGGCTGGCGGTGTCGGGGTTTGTCCGCCCCGACAAGGTGCTGACCAATTCGGGGGCCCGGCCGGGGGATGTGCTGCTTTTGACCAAGCCCCTGGGGGTGGGCATCCTGACCACCGCCGCCAAGGCCGATATGGTGCCGGGCGAGGTGATGGACCGCATTTATCAGCAGATGGCCACCCTGAACAAAACCGCCCGGGATATCATGGTGGAGTATCCGGTCCACAGCTGCACCGACATCACCGGCTTTGGCCTGCTGGGCCACAGCTATGAGATGGCCCAGGGCAGCGGCTGTACCCTCCATATCGAGGTAGGCCGGGTGCCCTATCACCCCGAGGCCCTGGAAATGGCCGAAATGGGCCTGATCCCGGCGGGGGCCTACCGGAACCGGGAGTACGCCCAGCCGGGGGTGAAGCTGTGCGGGGAAATTCCCCTGGCGGTGCAGGATATCCTGTATGACCCCCAGACCAGCGGTGGGCTGCTGATCGCCCTGCCGGCCCGGGCGGCAGAGGAATGCCTGGCCCGGCTGCAGGAGAAGATTCCCCAGGCGGCCCGGATCGGCTGTGTGACCGAAATGCAGGAGAGTGCAATCAAGTTGGAGTAAACGATGAAGGATTTGGTGATTGTACGGGGCGGGGGAGACCTGGCCACCGGAACGATTTATAAGCTGCGGAAATGCGGGTTCCCGGTGCTGGTGCTGGAGATTGCTTCCCCCTCCGCCATCCGGCGGAACGTGGCCTTTTGCGAGGCGGTGTACCAGGGCAGCCAGCAGGTGGAGGATATGACCTGTTATCTGGCCGGCACCGTGGAGGAAGCCCGGCGGCTTGTGGAACAAAATCAGCTGGCGTTGCTGGTGGACCCGGCGGGGGACGCCATCCGGCAGCTGAAGCCCCTGGCGGTGGTGGACGCCATTCTGGCCAAGCGGAATCTGGGCACCCATCGGGGGATGGCCCCCATCACGGTGGCTCTTGGCCCCGGCTTTACGGCCGGCGTGGATGTAGACGCGGTGGTGGAAACCCAGCGGGGCCACAATCTGGGCCGGGTGCTGTGGCAGGGGGCTGCCGCCCCCAACACCGGCGTCCCCGGCATCATTGCCGGCTACGGCAGGGAACGGGTGATCCACAGCCCGGCGGCGGGCGTGCTCCGCAATGTCTGCAAAATCACCGACACCGTCCGGCGGGATCAGGTGATCGCGGTGGTGGAAACCCCGGCGGGGGAGGTGCCGGTGAAGGCCACTCTGGATGGATTGCTTCGGGGCCTGATCCGGGACGGCTACCCGGTGACGGAGGGGTTCAAAATCGCCGACATTGACCCCCGGGCGGAGGAATATCAGAATTGCTTTACCATCTCGGACAAGGCCCGCTGCATTGCAGGGGGCGTTGTGGAGGCCGTGATGTGTTTGAAAGGGGAGCGCGGACAATGATTCAAGCAGTAGTAGGCTCCGGCGGAAAGACCACCCTGATCCACCGGCTGGCGGAGGAATACCGCGCCCAGGGGAAAAAGGTGTTTGTGACCACCACCACCCATATGCGGGCCGAGCCGGACACCCTGCTGACCGATGACCCGGAACCCATTCTCCGGGCGCTGGAACAGACCGGCTATGCCATGGCCGGGATTCCGGAAGGGGAGAAAATCCGGGCCCTTTCCCCGGCCACCTATGCGGCGGTCTGCGCCCGGGCCGATGAGGTGCTGGTGGAGGCGGACGGCTCCCGGGGGCTGCCCCTGAAATATCCCTCGGACCAGGAGCCGGTGATCCCGGACAATGCAGAGGAAATCCGGGTGGTCTGCGGCCTGAACGCTCTGGGCCGCCCCGCCCGGGAGGTGTGCCACCGGCTGGAACGGGTGACCGCCTGCCTGGGGATTCCGGAGGATGCCGTCATCACCCCCGCCCATGTGCAGCGACTGGTAACCGAGGGCTATTTGCGCCCCTTGCGGGCGGCTTTCCCGGACAAAAAGGTCACCCTGATGCCCCGGACGGACGGCTCGTTATACCAGCGGGCAGTGGCCAGCCTGCTGGTGCAGGAACAGGATGTGTCGGTCCTGCAAAAAGAGTGGTTCTGCCCCCAGCCCCGGCTGATCGTCTGCGGCGGCGGCCATGTGTCCCGGGAAGTGGCGGCTCTGGCCGCCCGGCTGGACTTCACCACCCGGGTGATCGACGAGCGGCCCGAACTGCTGACCAGAGAGCGGTTCCCCACAGCGGAGGAGCTGATCTGCGATTCCTATGACAACCTGGCCCGGCATCTGGACCCCGGGGCCTGCTATGTGGTGGTCACCCCCAACCACAAGGCGGATTTGCAGTGCGTGGAAACCATCCTGCCCACCGACTATGCCTATCTTGGGATGATGGGCAGCCGGCGGAAGGTGGAGTCCACCGTGGAGCAGCTGCGCCAAAAGGGATTTTCCTGGGAGCGGATTGACACCATTTTTGCTCCCGTCGGCCTGGAGATTGGTGCGGTGACCCCGGCGGAAATCGCCCTCAGCATCCTGGCGCAGATCGTCCAGCAGAAAAACAAAAACCACATGGCTTCGGCGGACCGGAGCCTGCTGGAAACCCGGGAACAGGGGGTGCTGTGCATCGTGGTGGAAAAACACGGCTCGGTTCCCCGCGGGGTGGGCAGCATGATGTTGGTGACCCCGGACCAGACCCTGGGCAGCATCGGCGGCGGAGAAGGGGAGTACCGCGCCATCTGCCACGCCCGGGCCCATGGGGGATACGATGTCCAGACCTACACCCTCCACGGCGGCGCAGCCGGCGGCCTGGATATGGTCTGCGGCGGCAGCATGAAGGTGCTGTTTGTGCCGGTGTAAAAAAGCTTTCCTCACTGAAACAAGAGGGCTTGCTGCCTGCTGCTTGCAGGCGGCAGGCCCTTTGTTCTGCGGAGGCGGGATGCAGCGGGAAAGTTTGCAGGCCCCGGATGGACGGGTGAAACCCGGCGTGCTATAATAGCCTTACATTCAACCCATGAGAAAAGAGGGATTGTCTATGAAAGATGCCATCTCCGCACTGCGTGTTCTGGAACATCAGAACTACGCCTACCGCTATGCACAGAGCGTCATCAACTTTGACGGCGAAACCGTCGCCCCGGCGGACAGCGCCGCCGGCCGGGCTGAGGCCATCGAGGTGCTGAGCCGCGCCCAGTTTGACTTGCTGACGGCTCCGTCGGTGGATCAGCTGCTGGATCAGGCGGACGCCGCCGCAGACGCCGCCCCCGACGGGGAACAGGTTCGCGCAGAGGTGCGGGAACTGCGCCGGACCCTGAGACAGATCCGGCCCATTCCGGCGGAGGAGTACGCCGCCTTTGAGCGTCTGACCCAGGAGGCGACGGCCGCCTGGGCCAAGGCCAAAAAGGCCAGCGACTTCTCGATTTTTGCCCCGTATTTGGAAAAGCTGGTGGCGGGCCGCCGCCGCCAGGCCCAGCAGATCGCCCCGGGCAAAGACCCCTATGAAACCCTGCTGGACCAGTACGAAAAGGGCCTGACCATCGAAAAGTGCGACCAGTTCTTTGCCACCGTCCGGGGAGCCATTGTGCCTCTGCTGGAGGCCATCCAGACCCGGGGCAGTGCCATCCGCACCGATTTTCTGGATCAGGAATGGCCGGTCAGCGGCCAGCGTGTCCTCTCCCAAAAGGTGATGGAGCTGTGGGGCCTGGACCCGCAGCGCTGCGTCCTGGCCGAGAGCGAGCACCCCTTCACCGACGGCTTCAATACCCGGGATGTGCGGATCACCACCCACTATATGCCCCGGGATCTGCTGTCCAACCTGTATTCGGTGGCCCATGAGGGCGGCCACGCCCTCTATGAGCTGCACGTGGACCCCAAACTGGATTACACCGTGCTGGCCGGCGGCGCTTCCATGAGCCTGCATGAGAGCCAGAGCCGCCTGTTTGAGAACATGGTGGGCCGCAGCAGGGGCTGCATCCATCTGCTGTGGTCGGCCATGCAGGAGCAGTTCGGCGGCCAGCTGGCCGGCGTGACCGAAGAAGAACTGTACCGCGCCGCCAACCGGGCCGAGCCCGGCCTCATCCGCACCGAGGCGGACGAGCTGACCTACTGCCTGCACATCATGGTCCGCTATGAGCTGGAAAAGGCCCTGATCCATGGGGAGCTGGCGGTGGCCGACCTGCCCGCCGCCTGGAATGCAAAATATAAGGAATACCTGGGCCTGGATGTGCCCGACGACGCCCACGGCGTGCTGCAGGACATCCATTGGGCCGGCGGCAGCTTTGGTTACTTCCCCAGCTATGCTCTGGGCAGCGCCTATGCGGCCCAGGCCATGGCCGACCTGGAACGATCCATCGACTTTGACGGGATGTACGCCTCCGGCGACCTGGCCCCCCTGCGGGAGGCCCTCGCCCGGCGCCTGTGGCACTACGGCAACCTGAAAGAGACTTCCTGGCTGGTGGAAAGCCTCTGCGGCGGCCCCTTCGATCCCCAGTATTACGTGGACTACCTGACCCGCAAGTACACCCAGCTCTATAACCTGTAATCGGAAAGAGAAGCTGCCTGCCGGCACGTTTTGGCCGGCTGGACGTACACAAAAAGACCCGGAACCGTTGGGTTCCGGGTCTTTCTTTGCAATGTTGAGATAAAATATTCCGGCTCCAATAAAACCGAGCAACCGCCCGGACACAACAAAAAATCCGCTTCGCTTCGGGAATGGATTTCGTTTGGTGGAGATAATCAGGATCGAACCGCTGACCGCTTGCATGCCATCGGAGCGCTCGCTCGAGCAGTGCTTGGAAGATGCGATCTTTCAGGATGCCGAAGAAATATTCCGCCATGGCGAGGCGGATGGCTGTTACTCCGCTTTAAAAGATGGCCTTTGACGCTTTGCATCGGTATATGACCGCCTCCGTCCGCTGATACCAGTGGGCCGCACGGTTTTTCGACGGAAACAGGTGAAAAGGGGGTTGACAAAAACGGTGTTTTCTATATAATTACCAATGGTAACTATATGAGGAGAGCAAAAATGGAACCGAAAACCATCAAAGCACTGCTGGATGCCTGTTATTTGGCCAAGCGCTGCCGGGATTTGCTTCCGGCGCTGCCGGAAGGCGTGACGCCGGCATACATCACATATCTGGATGTAATCCAAACGCTGCAGCAACAGGGCCGGCAAGTCAAAATCTCGGATATCAGCGATGCGCTGAATCTTCCTCGGCCGGGTGTGACCCGGACGGTGAAGGAAATGGAGGCCAAAGGCTATCTCTATAAGAGCGCCTCTCCACGGGATGGACGGATTACCTACATTTCGGTCACGGAGGCGGGGAAGAACCTGTCCCGGATCTACGATGAACAGTATTTCGCCCGTTTGGCGCCGCTTTTGAGCGGCATTTCGGAAGAAGAGGCCGGCTGCACCATTCAAACGATTCAAAAATTCTATCGCGTCATGTCGGAAGGAGGCGTTTCTGTTGAATAAGAAAAGTGCAGATTTTACCCAGGGCAGTATACTCCAGAAACTGCTCTGGTTTATGGTTCCCATTCTGGGAGCCCTGATTTTACAGGCCGCCTATGGAGCAGTGGATTTGCTGGTTGTAGGGCGGTTCGGGTCCACATCGGGGCTGTCGGCTGTCTCCACGGGAAGCCAAATCCTGAATCTGGTCACATTTGTTGTGACGCAGCTTGCCATGGGCATCACGGTCTTGATCGCACGGTATCTGGGCGAAAAAAAGCCGCAGCAGGTTGGGTCCGTCCTGGGAGGAGCAATTCTTGTTTTTGCGCTGATCTCGGTGGGATTGTGTGTTGTATTGGTGGGTTTTGCCAGACCCATCTCTGTGCTGATGCAGGCGCCGGCAGAGTCTCTGGATCTGACCGTAAGCTATGTGCGCATCTGCGGAAGCGGTATTTTCTTTATCGTTGCCTATAATGTGCTCTCCGCCATCTTTCGTGGAATGGGAGACAGCCGTTCTCCGCTTTTGTTTGTTCTGGTGGCCTGCGTGGTCAACATCCTGGGAGATCTGCTGCTGGTGGCGGGTCTCCAGATGGATGCCGCCGGAGCGGCTCTCGCTACAGTATTTGCACAGGCGGTCAGTGTGGTCTGTGCGGTGATATTGCTGATCAAAAAGGAGCTTCCGTTCTCTTTCAGTCCGAAAGAAATCCGGCTGAATCTGCAGTGCCGCAAATTCCTGGCCATTGGATTGCCTCTGGCTTTGCAGGAATGCTTGACGCAGCTGTCCTTCCTGGCGCTGTGCGCTTTTGTGAATCGCCTGGGCCTGGAGGCTTCTTCCGGGTATGGCGTAGCCAGCAAGATCGTCAACTTTGCCATGCTGGTTCCCAGTGCGGTCATGCAGTCGATGGCATCCTTTGTGTCGCAGAATGTGGGTGCAGGCAACCCGAAGCGCGCAAAACAAGCCATGTTTACCGGAATTGGTGTGGGACTTGGTTTTGGCTGTGTGGTTTTTGCCCTGGTCATGCTAAAGGGCGATGTGCTGGCTGGCATCTTCTCCTCCGATGCAGTGGTCGTCCAAAAGGGCTTTGAATACTTAAAGGGATTTGCCCCGGAAACCATCGCCACCGCGATCCTGTTTAGTATGGTGGGCTACTTCAATGGAAACCAGAGAACGCTTTGGGTCATGATTCAGGGATTGGTTCAAACCCTTCTTGTTCGACTTCCCATGGCGTATTTCATGAGCATTCAGCCCAACGCAAGCCTGACCCGGATCGGCCTTTCCGCCCCGATCTCCACCGCAGTTGGAATCCTTTTGAACGTGGGCTTTTTCATTTATTTTGTCCGTGAACAAAACAGCGGCAAATACGCAACCAAACTGGAATAACAGGGAAGGACCGAAACCGTATGGCCACCTGCGCCAGCCGCATCCTGGTCAAACCAACCACGGTGTAAAGCTGGTCCGTGCTATGGAAATGATTGCAACAAATCGTAAGAACTTGGAATAATATAAAGAGGCACCCCATTGGCAACAAACAAGTCAAAGTACTTGTGCTGCGAATGGGGTGTTTTATGGTGTTGGGGTATCTTGGGTGCGAATACAGGCGGCTGAATGGCATACACAAAGCGGGCTCACATTTTGTAAAAACAAGTCGAAAACACAGGTCTTTTGGCCAAAATCAGTATCGAAAGGGGATATAGCTGGCTCGGGCGCAGATAAAAAATGCCCGTTGCTTTGCGCCGCCTGTGAAAAAAGAAAAGCCTTGAAAACGTAGTGTTTTCAAGGCTTTCCGCGTTTGGTGGAGATAAGCGGGATCGAATCGCTGACCTCTTGAATGCCATTCAAGCGCTCTCCCGAGCGGTACGTGTGCGCACCCCCAAAACCGATGCTTGGGAGATGTGATAAATACGATAATGCAATGAAAAATCTTAATATATATTTTCTGGACATAACAAAACCTCCTCGTGTAGTTCTATTATCCTACACGGGGAGGTTTTTGTCTATTGTCTGCTTTTTACGGACCTGTTTAAAAAAGAGTCAGGTGTTTTTGAACCGCTCCAGTAAAAGTAGACAGTGAAAAAAGAAGGCCTCCTGTGGTAGAATAAAACTACTACAGGAGGTCTTTGCTATGCCCAGAAAATACAGCCACATTCAGGA
>NZ_NFKB01000029.1:0-43577 GCF_002160175.1 Faecalibacterium sp. An192 | reverse complement strand
GACTTGGACCTTGCTTTATACCAGGCGTTTGCTGCCGTTACTTCTTCGGACTGTCGTAACTGGTTTGCTTGTGCCGGTTATTGTTGATATTTTATGGGGTTGCTCTAGGTATGATCCCATTCGTAACTTCCTCCGTAATGCAGCTGTAAAAACGAAAGGCCCGGACAAATTTCAGGAAACGGAGAACTAATACATATTGGCCGGTTTGCAGAAACGGTATAGGAAAATTCCCGGTCGGATTTCTGTTAAAGTTCATCACGACAGCTTCGATTATCGCCCGCCCGAAGCAAAAGTTCCCATATGAATATCCAGCACAGCTCTGGGCGGCTGAATCAAAGCGTCCTCGTACCGGCACTTCCATTGCAGATTCCGGCTCATCTGCCCATCCTCGACGCCATCCACCGTTTCGCCGTCCTGAATGGGATTGTCGTTGGCCAGGATGTAAGAGGCCAAGTTGTAAGCGTGATTGACCACCCAGTTGGGGTCCATGTCGTGGAAGTGATATTGCAGGTCCGGCAGATAGAGTGTGCTCATGCCCAGGGTGTCGATCAGCATATCCTCGGTGCCCTGGATGTTAAAGAAACGCACATTCACCCCGAATCGTATGAACCGGTCCGGCCCTTCGATCTGGTGGGAGCGTACATCCTCTGCCAGAAATAGTTTGCCACAGTTCTGGAAATAGAACGCCTCACAGGTAGGGTACAGTTCCGCCAGAGCGTCCAAGAAGTCAGCGTCCAGATTGGCCCGTTCCAAAGCTGGAAGGGCAGCCGCCAGCATATCGGTAGCGATCACCTGATATCGGCACTCCCGGAAGATCCGGTCCCGGTCCTCCTGGCAGTCCCACATCTGGCTCATCAGAAAAGCGTCAAAGCCTTTTCCCTTGAACTTGTCGCATTTCATTACCATCAGCTGCACCGGGCATTTGCCATCCTGAAATTCCGCGATATGGTCCAGGGCGGCAAAGCCCGCCATTTTCTTATCGTAACTGAAACACTCCACTCCGCCGATGTGCTTTTCCATTACAGCAGTCATGCTTTCCTTGTCCAGCATGGGCACTGGCTCTTTGAACAGCATTTGAATGAGGTAAGGTCCCCCGGGCTGGGGGCCTTTTTTGTCATCCAGGTTTTGTTGGAACACTTTATTGCTCATTCGATTTCCTCCTTATAGCAGTAGATCATGCGGCAATGGACAATCACTACTTTGTGTGTGGAGTTACTCCAAAAACTAAAAAAAGAGCCACGCAAAACAGGATCAGTCCAATGAAATTGCGTTCTATCAGCAGTTTTATGGCCATGAGAAGCAGAAAACCGCAAATCAGAACAATTATACCGTTCATTTCGTTCATTTTCCTTCTTTCGGTCTGTTAGCGAACAGCTTCCACCGGAACTCCAGCTCTCTCTGGACAAACTCTTTCGGCAGGCCTTGGGGATTGGCGATGAGATACCAGGCCCGAAAGGTGCGCTTCTCTGGGTCTGTCTCCTGCCGGTAGAGATGATAGCCCGCCTCATCCTCCTGCGTCCACTGTCCTGCCTGCCGCTTGGCCTGCACAAAGGGTTCCAACACCTGATCCAGTTCCTCTCTGGTGCGGCTTGAGGCCCAGGCATGATCCACATCCTTGGCATGGGACTGGTAGAACAGCAGCTTTCCGGTATGGGTCTTCGCCTTGCACTCCGGCGTTCCGCGCAATTCTGCCTGACGGCGGTACTCCTCCATCTGCTCCGCCGTTCCGTACCGTTCCACCATCTGCTCCCGCACATAGATGAACCAGCTGTAGTCCTCCGCCTCGGTGAAGGGGGCGCAGACCGGCTGTAATGCCTCCACGGGGTCTGCCTCGAAGCGGTCGATGAAGTCGAGGTAGTTGGCTTTGACCAGAGGCAGAAAGGTGTCCAGCAGCCCGGTGTTCAGCCGCAGGTCCTCTGTCAGCATCCGAAAGAATGAACCGCCTGTTGTGGGTACAATTCTGAAAGAGTAGAGGTAGTCATCTCCCTGCTTTATGATACAGCTGAAGCCCACCTCCACATTTCCATGGCCGATTTCGTAGTCTATGTAGTTGTAGTGGCTCCGGTCAAACCAGATCTGATAGGTCAGCCCGTTTTTTGTTTTCTTTTTGAAGTCGCCTTTTTTCAGCCGCTTCCAGCCCTTTTCCTCCAGCCCCAGGCCGTTCCACAGGTGGTCCAGAAGCTCCTGAAATATATCTGCCGGGCGTTTTTGTTCCATAGTCTCCACCTCCTGGCAAAACTTTTTCTGGAATTCAACTTCTGCCTTCACGGGTCGTCCTTGTTTTGCGCCATTGCTTGGGCGATCTGTTTCATGGCCATGTCGATATAGAGATACACCCCATCACGGTCGCAGTGGAACAGGTTGGAGTAACTTGTACTTTCATTCGGTCGGAGGGGGTTGGGCTCCACAACCTCGGTGGCTTCCAGCAGGCCGGCGCCCAGTTCTGCCGCAGCAGCAAGCGCTTTTTTCAGGACAGCAAACTGCCCGTCGCTCCAATGTTTCTCCAGATCTTCCAGCACCTTTGGTTCCTGCTCCAGATCTCGGAGAAGCTGTAAAACCTGATTGGGAGACAGATACACGCCGGAGCAGTAGTTTTCAAGGATCTGATTTTTTGCCGGGTTGGGCAGGACAGCCGGCACCACCTGCGCCCACGGGGTGAAGTACCGGGCATATTCCGGCTTCTCCTCCATCAGAAAGGAAAAGCTGCTCCCTCTGGTGTAATAGTAGTCCCGGAAAAAGCCCTGGACCACCGCAATATAAAAGCCGTGGCTCTTGTCAAACAGCTCGTCCGGTTCTGTCTCGGCACCAACCCGCAGGGTATCCAGATATTTCTCCGCATAGAAAACTTCGATTCCATGCTGCGCGGCAAGGGCCAGAACCTTTTCCTCCTGTCCCTGCCGTATCCAGGTTAGGGGAGTAAGATACCATTCCCGTATTTCCTCTGGCGAGATCGGGTGAAAAGTTACATCATATCCCATAAAAGTCCTCCTTAGTAATCAAGCAGGATGGGCACCTGCTGATCTTCGGCAAACCGCATGGCCCGCCAGAACATGGAGAAGGCAAACTTGGCCAGGGATTGGGTGTCATACTGTGTGTGTTCCGGGATCTCCGCCTTGCTGTAGTGTCCATCTGCTTCTATGGCTCCGTCTATCGGGTATCCCTCCGTGTCTGCCCAAGCCAGGATGGTATCCTCGTCGGCCTGCCACGCCAGCTGGTTCAGCTTCTCCAGCTCCTTCCGCAGTCCGCCCACTGTGGCGATGGCGGCGGTGTTATCGGTGGGCAGAGGTGCCTGGAAGAAGAATGCGTCCGCCAGAGGCAGCCACCAGGTAACCCCGCGGAACAGGGACCATACCTGTTCGTTATCTCCCGCAAGACGGGCGATCATAGGGTTTTCCATGAAGTCCCAGTCTTTCTCCACGGTGGGGGGCACCGGTTCCTTGTATGTATGGCAGGCGGCCACCAGCAGCATTGCGCCGAAGGCATCCCAGTCCGGCTTGTCGGTGTAATAGGGCTTCTCGTTATCCTCCGGCCAGGGAGCATAGGGGGGCTTGTCTGGCTGAGAAATGGCGCTCAAGATCTGATCCCGCCAGTTCTCTACCGCCGCCTGGATTTCAGCAGGGGACAGTTCTTCCTCGTTATCAGCTGCCTCTCCATCCGGCGTGATTTTTTGAAAGCTCCATCCATTTTCCTCCGCCCATTGCTGCGTGATGGTTTTCCAGTTGTGAGAATAGTACCGGGTTAAAGTTCCGGCGTAAAGATCAAGTCCCATTGCGATGCCTCCTTCAAAGTTCCCCGCAAGGTATCCTTGCTTTTTCATAGCAGGAAATTAGCTTGTCCAGCCATTCGTCCGAGTAGTTCAGCCGTTTGCTATCTGCAATCAGTCCAAAGTCGTCAGAGATGTACCCGGCCAACTCAGCATTCTCCGTTTTTTCGTAGACGGTGATGTATGCTTTCTTCTCTATTTCTCGGGTATCAGCAACCGTTTTTCCTTTTTTCAGTTCTTCGAGAGCATGATAAACCCTGACCCATTCGCTGTCAAAAGGATCATTGTCTCTTTGATCTAAGAAATTGTCTATATTGAGTTCTTCGTAATTGATTTGGCTCAGTTTATCAAGCAGCTCATACATTTGCTTCTCCCACATGAATTTTACCTCTTATTCCCACTCTAAGGGTTCCTCTGTTTTTGTTTGCTCAAAGCCGTTCCAGGGTACAGTCGTGCCCGGAATGGTCCGTATCCAAAATGATTTCCACGAAGGCGTCCATAGTTTCTTTCCCGAGATTACGGACGCTTTTTTCATAGGCCAGCCACTGGATGTGGATGGGTTGTCCATACTCATGCCGCCCGAAACCGCCCCGGAGAATATCGTTGAAGGCGTTCAGGTTCCGACCAATCTTCCAGTCCAAACCGAAGGTAAATACCCGCTCCACTTCGTCATAAAAACTGGCCATGTTAGAAAAGCGGCGACCATCGATGGTGAACTTCTGCCGCTGTGGTTGCTCCGCTGTAAATACCCGGTCGATCTGCTCCAGATTATACTCCAAGATCCAGCCATGAAATTGATGGTAAAGCGGCAAAAGCAGTTCTCTGGAACTGCCCAGCACATCCAGCCCCCGGTCATCGTACAGGTGGTAGAGGAACGGTCCAGGCCCTGTCAGATAGACGCTGGACACAAAGCCGCTCCAGCCTCCGATATATCCCAGAATGATCTCCTGCAAAAGTTGCTCCGGCTGAAAGGTAATCCCGCTGAGATCCCAGTAAAACTGCACTTGTGCATGGGTATCCCCATCTTCGTCCAGCTCTATGGTCGGAAGTTGCTCATTGGGAATCGGGAGTCCCGTTCGCTGCCGGATAACGGTCAGCAGGGACTCGGCCGGTTCTTCATTGGGATACCCGTCGATTCACAGAAGGTCCGGCACCGCCGGAAGTGCCCGATAGATCGCGGCGGCCCGGTCCAGCGCCCCCTGAACATAGGCGGGGTTGGTTTTCAGCTTTGCCGCACTCCTGTCCAGATAGATTGGTTCCTCCCCGCCGATCTCAAACCGAATGCCTACCGGCGCATTGTACAACAGAGGGTGTTCCAGTCCAGCCATGCCCAGATTATGTAGAATGTGTTCAAACCGCTTTGCCAGCATGGTATTCCCCCATTCTTATAACATTTCATACAGCAGGGCAGCGTCGCCCCTTACCAGTTCCAGATGGGAGCGCAGCGTTTCAAGCCCGCTTTGCACCGCCTCGGTGGGCAGATCCCAATCCGGGGCAATTTCAGCGGCCAGCTCTGGGAGGTTCTGCTCCCGCAGAGTTGCCAGCACATTAGACGCCAGCTCTCCCTCCAGCAGAACGCAGTCCAAGGTGTCTTCCGTCTGAGGGGCAGGGAAGCGAACATCCAGGCCCAGTTCGTACTCGCACCAGTCCCAGATGGCCATATAGACTGCGCCGGAGCAGTCGCCGTTGGAAAGTTCCTGCCGCTGGCCGTCTTTGAGAAGATAAAAGGATGCGATCTGTGACATGGCAGTTCCTCCTATATGTTATTCGCTTCCATCAGCCCTTCTGCCTGTATCCGAATCACATAGAAGGCCCGTACCCAGTCCAGCTCCTGCTCCATGGATTCCTCCAAAGCCAGCAGGCGGCGCTTTCCCAGCCTGCGGTCAAGAAGGGCAAAAATGCGGACAAGGGGGTTCTCGCTGACAAGGCTTTTCTCGATGCTTTGGTTGTCAAAGATACCAAACGCCTCATAGAACACCTTTTGGTCAAAGGTGCCCTGCTTCAGCGCAAAGGCATGAGCCTGGTTGATGGCCTCTTTTGCGGAGTCGCAATCTTTCAGCGTTGTGGACCGCAAATGATGAAATTTCGTCCACACATTCTCAAAATAGGTGTAGTAGTTGCTCCGCAGCACTTCCACGCCGTCCAGTCGAATGGCTGCCCGGCCCTCATGGTCAGCGCTTTTGCTGTAACTGGTGGCAAAATACTGGATGCGGCCCCTGAGCGCCGGGCACAGGTAGTCATTCTCGAGCTTGTTGCGGATTCCGCTCCAAGTGGATACTCGGCTGTTTGACATAGGCTTATTTCCTCTCTGCTGCATCGCACTGCTTTTGGAGATACTCCCGGAAACATTCAATGAACTCCCGATTCCGCTTTGGGACATCGAATCCCTTCCGATGGGGAAAGAACCCCTCTCGTTCCACATCATCCAGCAGCTTTGGCAGATCGGAAAACTGGGCAAAGAAGGGCAGAGCATAGTCCTGAATCTGTCCCGAAATCTCCTGGATGGAGCGTTCCCGCTCCAGCAGAGTAGATACCTCATAGCGGGGGGAAGTCATCATACCGGCAAGTCAGCCGGGCGATGGAGGTGCCCACGATACCGTCATAAGCCTCCTCCGGCCCTTGCTGCTCACTGCGCCATTGGGCAATCACCGGGGAACTCACATCAAAGAAGGCAGTAAAGGTGGTGGAGCCAAAGCGGATGGAAGGGGAAAAGTAAAAGGAGAACACAAAGATACCGTCTTTTTTGTAGATGTCATTTTTACTCTTGCGGTATTTGTAGCCCAGCGGAATCAATGGCTCCGCGATTCGCTCACAGGTGTAGACGAAGATCTCGCGGGGCTTGGTTCCCTTGGGGAAATCCTTCTTCTCCATGTTGCTACCTTCTTTCACTTCTTTACAGCGCGGCCTAAATCAATGCGCATTGAGATACCACGCCAGTTTTTTCTCCAGCAGCTCTGTCATGTCATTGCACAGGCGCTTTACTTTATCCTGCTCGTGGGCGTAATACCAGATGGTTTCCTCTCCGGGGCGAAGCAGGAGCAGGTCGCCGTCTGCTTCTTTCCAGAACTCGCCCAGCACACAATACCGCTCTCCATGAATGGTCAGATCAAACATCCTGGAAAGGGAAAGGGTCACGCCTGTGGATACCTGGATGCCGGCGGTCAGCAGGAAGAATGCCCGCACCTGGGCCGGAAGAGTAAAGCTCAGTGCTCTTTCCTGATTCCTGATCTGTTCCTCCGTGGCGGCGGGCTTGATCTCGTCAGAGGGGTCAAGCACCTTTGCCAGTGCCTTAGAGAACTTGGGGTAGCGGGCAAACAGCTCCGGGTTGTTGGCCTTGAATTCCTTTTGTTTTTCCCGCTGTACTTTTTTCTGCTCCTTGCAGAACGCGTCCAGTTCCGCCAGATACCGCTCCTGGTAGAGATTGCTGGCCTCAAATGCGGTGCCGCTCTTTTCCAGAATGGCGATGGCTCCCTTTTGGCTGCCAAACACCGGGATCCACTGAAAGCCGTGTCGGCAGGGCTTCAGCTTCAGAAATTCGCCCCGACTCAGCAGGGCTTCCAGCTCCAACTCGTGCTCGTCCCACCAGTTCCGCCAGCTTTCGGGCGTTTCCCGCCCCTCAACCAAATCCAGGAGTTTTGCAGTCAATGATTCTTTGTCCATAGGTGCGGTTCTCCCTAATAAATGAAAAACTATAAGTCCGTAAGAAAGATTTCTGCAGCTCCCTTTTTCCGCAGGTTATACTTCTGCACCTTGCTTAATGGAATTTCAAACGATGCGTCCATCTTGGGAAATCTGTTGTTTAAGATGTCCTCATACAGAACGGTAATAAATGGATTCCACTTTTGCAGCTTAGTTTTTCTCGCTGATTTTTCCAAGTATTCGTACCCGCCGGCCAAATAGAAAATCTCCAACGCCAATGCCAAATCGCAATCCGGGTCAGCGAGGATTGTTCTTGGGACTTCGAACCCGTCATCCCAGTTATACTCATCAAGTTTATTCTTTAAATCAGCATACGCCACTTCGTCCGCCTCCGTTTCAGAGGGCGCAGAAATAGATGCTCATGGCCCCGTAATCGGTGTGCAGGACAAGCCCACTCTTGGTAAAGGCAAAATTCACCTGCCGTACTACAAAGGGATCATCAATGGTGGCCAGCAGCTGGCCGCTGCCGGTATCCCATACTTCTATGGGGGAGCTGCCACGCTCCTGCTGAACAGCCATCAGGCTGCCGTTTGTCCGCACCATGCAGGTGTCTGAAAAACTCAGCCCCTGCCGGACAGGGAAGGGGAATGGATTGTCCGTCTCCTCTCCGGTTTGGGTCAGATAAAACTTGCCGCCCACCGAGAAGCACTGGTCATCCGGTGAGAAAAAGGGATGCCAGCCCGTATTGGGAATCACTACTTTTTGGGTGGACTTCAAATCGACCAGGATATACTCACCCTCAGTGACGCGGTAGGCCGCTTTGCTCTGCTGAGGAGACAGCATCCCGAAACAGTAATAGGCAAAATTCGGGTCTTTTGACTTCTTGCATTTCAAGGTCTCCCGCCATACCTCTGTATTGCAGCCAAAGTCAAAGACGACAATCTCCTCGCCTGTGTACCACAGGGCCAGGTCGCCGCTGGCATCCAGCATGGTTTTCATGCCGTTTTTCTTGTTGGCGAAGGGCGTGATCTCTTGGGTGCGGAGTGAGAACTGCTCCAAACGGTAGCTGTTGTTCAGCAGCAGAGTATCATTGGGGCAGAGAACCTGCTCATAGGTCATCCGCTTGGCACCCAGAGAGACCATTTCAAGGATCTCCCCGCTGCCATCGAAGTGGTAGAGGATCTCGTCCTCAAAATCTCCGGCTATCCTCGTCAGGAAGAAGTCATCTCGTGTGAGAGCGGCAGCCAGGGGCATGAAGCCGTTGCTGTCCTTGCCGACAAACCGATGGCACCGCGTCTGTCCAACGGCGGCGTCTGGATTGTGATAGATGAATCCTTTCCGCATCTGGCCCATCATGGCGCTGGCTGCCTTGCTCTTGACCTGGAAGGGGGAGTCGCACAGGATCTCTTTGACCTTCCCGCCATTCAGGCAAGTTCGGATGATATGTCCGTCAATTTCAATCCGCCACTGTTTGTTTGTGACGGGGTTGAGGAAGGTTTTTTCAATCATGGTTTTGACCGTTCCTCCTTTCGGATCAGGATGCTTTTTCCCTCGGAGTTGATGCTATACAGGTCATCCAGATGGATGTGGAATCCATCCCCGCGAAGAGTTTCTGCCATACCCAAAGCGGCTTTCGCCAAGAGAAGCAGCCCCGCCCGGTTTCCCGTTAGCTCCAATTCATTTCCATCAGCATGAGTGGTAAAGGAGAGGTGGGCTTCCGGTTCCACTGGAAGGATGGGCAGTTGTTCATCATTCAGTTGAATGGTCAGTGTTTTGATTTGCATTGCTTGCCAGGGCACCTCCCACATCAATCCCACCAGAGATACCAGACGGTGGACTGCCGCAGCACATCGGCCAAAGCGCCCAGGGTGGCATCCTCCGGCCCCTGGTCGATGACATCGGGGCAGAAGCCATACAGCTCCGCTGCTGTCTCAATGGCCTTCTCTTTGGGGACGGGGGCGGGGAGGGCAAACTCCAGCTCGTCATGGCTCATGGCCCCGGGCACCGCGCCGTACCGCTCGAACCAGTATTTGGCCGCAGCCATCAGCTGGGGTGTGTCGGGGCACTCGTTCCAGTTTCCGAAGGGCAGGTAGGCGAAGATCTCCCAGGGATTCTTGACCGGAATTTTCGCCAGAATGAGAGGATGGGTCATATCGGTGTCGGAATCCCAGTAGCAGGAGATACGGTTATTCTCATAGCCGCCCTCCATCTCACCCAGGATATCTTCCTCCCAGTCCATATCATCGTCTTCGGCTTCCTCCCGGCGCTGGGCGATTTGTTCTTCCAGAACGGTTTTGCCGTCCAGGATGGGGGCGGCCAGCATCTTCTTCCGATACTCCGTTACGGTCTTGAGGTCGAATTCGTAAATGTCCGCATCATGTTCCGGGTCGGCGTTCATTACCAGACACTCCAATAGCGTTTCGTCATCCGCCTTAATGAGCACCGGCACAAAGCCTTCGTGGGCGCTGTCCCGCTTGGCATAACTGTAAGCTGCCATGATGGGGTCATCGTCCTTCATGGAGGGGAAATAGGTACATTCACAGTCCAGATACTCCATAATGGCCCGGGCTGTATCAGAAGGTTCCAGCGTATCCTCGTCGAAGTCCTGCCCCTGCCAGTTTTCAAACCGCCGGTCGATGACTTTGGCCATAGCCTGGTAGTAGTTCTCGTCAAAGGGGATGAACAGATAGGCTTCATCCTGGATCTCGTCGGAGTAATTGCGCTCCTGGCCGATGACCCCAATGGCGTAATCGTCGATGTCACTGGGGAAGAAGGGCGTTTCCTGACCATTGGAATACGCACCATAATAATAGGAAGCAAATGCTCGGCCCCGTTTGTTGAACATCGGGCCGACCAGTTGCCCGTCCAGTTCATCCCGGATAAACTCCCGCAGGTCTACACTGCCCGGGTCTGTCTGAACCTGATAGACGATCTCGCCGTATTCTTCAAGGAATTCTTCGCCCATCAGGTCATTTTCCATGCACCAGCGCAGATAAATGGCCATGTGATTGTATACGTTGATCTCATCCACCGGCAGGTGCTTCTCTTGAATGGTTTCCAGGTGCCATGCTGCATCGTCCATCTCGACCACGCCGCCGTCGATCTCCACGTTGCCCATGGTGCCCCGAGTGATAGCATCCTGGCGGTTGGGATTTACCACAAACGAGATGCCCTCCATCTTATCCAGCAGAGCATCCGCGTCGTGGGCCAGTTTGAAATCCATCTCATCCCGGTAGAGGGGGATTACCTGGTAGAAGTTGACCTCCTCGCCGTTTGGCAAGGGGCAGACTTCGCTGCCATCCTCGGTGCCCTGGGGGCCGGTCAGGATGGCGGCGCAAAGCTGCGTGTTATTGGCATAGGGCTCTTGGTTGTCTGTGGTGTGGCCCCAGCCCAGCCAGGTGTCGCAGGTGATGGGCAGGCGGGCCAGGTCTTTCAGCAGGCGAATGGGCCAGTACCAACGCTCGTTTTTCAGGTCCTCGTGCTTCAGCTTCCAGTCCTTTGGCAGAGCAATGGCGAGTTCCGCCCGTTTCAGCTTGTATTCCGCCAGTTCCTCCGGCACATTCATCCGATGGGCACCCATACCCATGGTGACCAGGGTGTAATAGTTCCGCTCCTTAGAGGGCGGCACCACGCAGATGTCCACATGGATGTCCGGGGAGGCCAGCTCGTGGAACACGTGCTCGAATGCACCGAAATGCTGTTGGATGTGTCCCTCGACGATCTCCATCTCCTCCTCGGTGTAGACCTCGGGAACACCGGACGTCTCGTCCTGAGAGCCTTCTCCGTCCGGGCCGCCCTCCGACGGTTCCCAGGAGATTTTCAGGGTCATCTGATCCTCGGGCAGAGAGACCCCCGGGCTGCGGGTGATGGCGTGTTTATCGTCTGCCGCAAAGCCGATGGTTTCTCCATCATGGAGCTCCACATCGTTTTCCAGAACATAGGAGACAAGGCTGGCCAGGAAGTCCCGCAGCTGGTTGGGGTTGGCGTCGGTGCCCAGCACTTCCATCTCGTCCTTGCCGAACACATCCATGCCGTAAGTATAGCCGTTCATGCCGTTTTCGTTCCGGTACAGGCCGAACCAGATCCAGTTGAAGATGGGCAGCTCGTCCTCCTTCAGCATATCGGCAAAGCCCTCATAGAACCGTGGCTCAAACACCACGCCGCTGGTGTAGACGCCGGTGGCGTATTTCTGACGGCAGCAGGCGGCTAACATCTTGGTGAACAGCTTGCCTTTCTCCAGCAGGTCTTTCTCTTTGCCCAGAACCGCCACCATGATGTGGGCGCGGTGCTCCCTGGCGATCTTGACCGCATCCTCCCACATATAGTTGTTTTCTGCGTTGGCCTCGGCCTCGCCGCCGGGGATAGGAGAGGTGGACAGGCTGACGGCACCCAGCATATCGCCCACTTCAAACACCAGGGCGTCATCGTCTTTTTCTTCGCTGGCGTCGTATTCATCCACGGTGATGTCCCACTTTTCCTTCATGTCCCGGATGAACTGAGCCTTGTCCCATTCTCCCTTGGACAGCAGCACAAAGCCGGTAAAGACACCTTTGTGGTCGCTCCCATCCTCATCCTCGGCCCGCCTGTCGATTTCCTCCTGGCACTGCCGGATGACAGCCGGGGCATCCTTGTCCTCAGGGTCCAGCTCCGCCCACCGCTGGGCGTAGGGGATGGCCTTTTCCTCCTGAGCGTAGAGATACTGATATCCATAAGCCATCCGCATATTCCACTGGGCCTTGTCCTGGCCTTCCTCCCGAACCGATTCCAGCAATGCAATGGCTCGGAGCAAGGCTTTTTCTGCCTTGTAGTAGGGCGGTTCCTCCTGATGGTCGCCCAAAACTGCGTAGTTTTCCAGCGCCCGGGCCATGGCATAGACGATGCGGTAGTTCCGCAAGTCCTCCGGGATGGCGTTCAGTGCCTGGATGCAGCGGGTGTACTCGTCCTCGTCGTTCCATTGTTCCAGCTGCTGGAAGAATTCTTCCTCATTCTCCGGGGTGTAGGGGATATAGTCCATACCCGTCAGCGTCTCGTCCAGCTCAGGGATCTGATCCTCATCGTCCGGCTCCTCCTCGGGCGGCGTTTTCACGTTCACCGTGCCTGCTTCACGGCGGAAGGTGTGGAAGCTGGCCCAGGGAACATCGCTGTCCGCAAAGAAGGCTTTGGCCATTTGCAGTGCCGCCTGGAGGTCCCAGGCGATGAAGTCTACATAGCCGCAGAAAAGACCGGTAGCTCCGCCGATGAGGGTGAGCACCTCGGGGCCGTCCCCGGCGGCAAACACTTGCTCCAGTTTATCCCGGAAGTCAAAGATCTTATCCGTTCCTTCCTCCTCCCGCAGGGTATCCAAAGGATAGCAGAAGAAGCCGGCCACCGCGCCGTCGGCATGGAGGTCATCCATAAAGTCGTTGTCAGCGTTCAGATAGCCGTTGATGAGGGCCGGGCAGCAGGTGGAGCCGACCATCACATCCAACCGCCAGTCGGCTTCCGGGTCCTTGTTGGGTTCCATTTGGTAGCCAAGATAGCTCTCCAGATAGGCTTCCGGGTCAGTGGAAAGATTCGCTCCCTTTTCCTTCAGCTTGTCCGGCAGCTGGGACAGGAGGAATGACTGCTCCGCCTTGGGTTCCTCCAGCACATCAAAGCTGTCTATGTATCTCATGTGGGGAATCTCGCCCAGCACCTGATCGGTGAGGGTGGTGAGCATCCACCATACCCGACCCTCCGCCTCCTGGAGCATAGGCAGCAGCTTTTCACAGTAGACAGAGAGGGCGAAGCTGTTTTTGCCCTGTTCCTCCAGCCAGATCTGCACATCCTCCCCGGAAATGTCCCAGCCATCGTCGGTGCGAAGGCCGATGGTTCGGATGGGCTGACGGCCCACAAGGATGTTCCAGTGCTCCAGCACCTCCTTAGGGGCATGCTTCTGGAAATAGATCAGCTCAAACAGCTTGACCTTGTCCCCCTCCGGGGTGAGGATCAGCTCGTACTTCTCGCCGCCCACACCCATCTCGAAGGAGATCTCGTCAAACGTCTGATTCAGAATCCCTTCCACCCGGTCCACCAGCTCCTGGCCCCGGGTGTGGTCCTTGTCCTCGTCCATCATCCGGCGCAGCTGGGCTTCCTGCCGGGCAAAGTCTTTCCATGCAGATTCTGTCCGCTCCCGGAAGCACTCCAAAAACTGCGGCAGGGAAATGCCCTTCTTGCATGAGTCGATCAGTTCCTCAATGTCTTGTCGGGTGTTGAGTTTCGGATCATCACCGGGATGCAGTTCCAGAGCTTTTTCAAAATACCGCAGGGCACGGCCCTCCTGGTCCAGATAATAATAGGCATACCCCATGCGGAAATTCCAGGAATAAGTGTCTCCCTGTTCCTCCTCGTGGGACTGCATCAGTTCCAATGCCTGATGAAGCAGCTTTCTTCCCTCCGGCTCGCCGGGGACTGCCAGATTGTTGTAGGCCCGGGCCAGCTCCATGTCGGTCTCCGGGGTACGCTCTGTCTCGGGAAGGGCGGTCAGGGCGTCAACGATCTTCTGGTGCTGGTCTTTCTCATGCCACTTCTGACACTGCTGCAAAATATCCATATCCGGGTCCTCCTCGTCCTGTTCTGGTTTCCAGTCTTCGATTGGCTGAAACGCACCATTCCCGTCCCGCTCAAAGGCGCAGGGGGCGGGGGTGTTCAGCAAGGGGATAATATCGGGGTCATCGTTGCAGATGGTGTTGAGGCCGTAAATACCGGCATTGTTGGGGTCATCCATGTAAGCGTCGCTCTCGTCACCGGCGGTGAAGCGCCAGCCGCTGTCCCAGTCGCCGTCCGGCTTCTCCCGGTAGCAGTAGCCAACCTTGCAGCCCTCCACCGTGATGCGATTGGTGGCAATGCAGCCACTGGCTCCTGACCAGTCGGGGAGCAGATTCTTCATGTCCTCTGCCTTCACATGGTAGTCCCGGTTGCGTCCAGCGGCCTCGTACAATTCCTTCCGCAGCGCCTCAACATCCCGAGCCATCTCCTGGATTTCCTCGCCGCTCATCATCTCACTGAGGTCATAGGCCAGAGGATTTTGAGCAAAATCCGCCAGGGCCTTGTTCATGGCGTTGTGTTCCTCTGGCGTGGCGGTGATGCGGATACGGCGGGAAGGGGCGTTGTACTCGTCCAGATCGTGGAGGTTCACACTGCCGCTGACGCTGCACTCCAGCAGGATGGCAGCCAGATCGGTGACCACATCAATGGCGAAGTGAAAGTCCATCTCCACGCCGCTGGAATGGGTGAATTCCAGATACTCTGCGGTCTGGTGGAAGTCCCAGTTTTGCTTGTCCAGTCCGATTTTGGCAAAAATCTCGCTGAGGGGGATTTCCTCCTTCTTCTGGTCGGCCAAAAAGTCCACAAGGTTCAGACTGTCATCCGAGCCGCCGATGTAGTTGCCCCAGTATTTTTTGATATACACTCGTTCCACCTCCTTTTATTCCGGCCACTCATCTCCGTCACAACGGCTGATGAAGTCATAGTGCAGGCTCTCAAAACAATCGTTGGGATAGGATTCACCGTCCTGATGAAGCTCCAGCCCCTCCAGATCCATCATCTCATTGATATATGCAAGGGTATCGTGGATACCCGCAATATGTTCGTCCTGAAGCATCTCAGCCAACACACCTTTCTGCTCCTGGCTCAGTGCGGCGAGAAGATCATTCTTCGTCTTGTTATCCTCCGTCTTGGGAAAGCCATCACCCTTGACCCACCGGGCGGTGATGCTGTCTTTCCGCTCCACAAGTCCGTCAATGAATGCTTTGTACAGTTCCAGCTCCTTGCTCATGCTGATCCTCCGTTCCCAGGCATTTTACTTGCGGATTAGGCTCCCATCATCTACGAAAGCGGCTTCCCGGATACGCCGGAGAGATTCCGGCTCCAGCAAAAACTCCCGTAGGTTCGGGTCCTCAAAGAAGGACATGGGGCGTACCTGTGTTGGCCCGGCAACCGCCCACAGCCGCGATGTTGCCAACCGCTCTGCTGTCTGGAGAGCTTTTTCATGCTCGCCCAGATAGAGATAGCGGGCGATGGCATCCCGATAGGAAGAGTCCGCCAGGGGTACGCCCTGAATCTCCTCAAAGAGAGCTACGGCATCTCTGGCAGTTCCGAACATGCAGCAGTGGTTATACAGCTTCCGTTTGGCGTCTGGATCGTCCGGCGAGAGCTTTTTATTCTGCCCTGCCAGCTTTGCCCAGAGCTGCTCCTTTGTCTGCGGTTCCTCCGGTTCATGGTAGGGATAGTTCTTGTCGTTGTCCGCAAAGGGCATAACGCCCCGCTTGAGGTAGTCTATCAGGATGTCACAGAAACGGTCCCGCTGGGGGAGGCCATTCTCAGCCCGGATACGTTCCTGTTCCTTGGTCAGTGCCTCGATCAGCTCCTGCTCCCGATGGAGCTGGATGGCGGCCACCGTCATGGCAATCATGTGTTCATCGCTCACATTGCTGTAATACCACTCCTCCAGCCAGGGGAGAATGGTCAGATCCAAGGCCAGAGCCTTTTCATAGTCCATGTTGAAGTAGGCAACCTCGGTCTTGACCGCTGCTACCTGATGGGGATATTTACCGGCAAAGGATTCCAGGGCGTCCAGGGCTTCTTCTTTGCCGTCCATAATCTCATAGCAGATCATACGGACTTTCTTGGGCAGTTTCACGACATCCATGACTCAACCTCCTTTTGTGACATTTTATCATATTTAGGCCATAAAATCACTGTTTTTTTGTTGCGATTGCTTCTGATTGGATTTTGGCTGGTAAAGGCACGGCCAGTATGTCCCCGCAATAAAGTATTCAAATTTTCTTCCGCGATGTTCTCGACCTGCCGAAAGACCGGCTTGATTGCCCATCAGCAAAGACAGGCGAGGCTGTCAGCGGTGGCTCATGAAATGTGCAGTTCCTCTTGACCGTTGCTGGCTCGGTTGCCTTTGCTGTCTCCACGATAAATGGAAAATTACCCACCTGTTTTTGATAGTCTGTTCTGCAAGAAGGTAACAGCGGCTTCATGTACTTCTTCTCTTAATTCGCCCTGTGTAGGACTTTTTGCAATCCTCTGTATATCCGAGAGAATACAATTTATGCTCTCATCGGAAAAGAGAGGTGCCAGACAGGTGATAATCCAATACTTCCATATGTCGTCTTTTTCATATGGACTTAAAACTCTATGAATTAAAGGGACAAGGGCTGATTGGTGTAAAGCGAGCACCGACAAAATAACACCAGCGACAGGCCAATTACAGTCCTGTATCCACTCCAAAAGAGAGGGTAATCGGCTCAATCTCATTGTCAGTAAGGTGTTTTAGCCTCTCTATATTTGAACTATCAAATTTGTTTTTTGGCACTAAGTCGTGAATATCTGTCATATTAGCTCTTAGTCTCCAGCTCAAATTTTATTTTGTCGTTCTCCAAATACTTTTTTCTTTCTTAAAGAAGACGGAGTGTGTTGTTCACCTTGTCTGTACCATACGCAGTACGCATGGTATTCACTCCTCTAAGCGTTTCAGGTACGGAGCAGGGACCACCTTTGTCAGCCACACTCCATTGGCGGATAAATAAAAGCGATATCCATCCCGGTACATCTGACCTGCGGCCACCAGATAGATTACGGGTTCTCCGTGCCGCCGACCTACTTTTTCGGCAGTTTCGGGATCAGGGGACAGATGGACATACAGGCGGCTTTGGGGAAGCAGTCCCTGGGCCTCAATGGAGGCGGCAAACCGCTGGGCTGTTCCGTGGTAGAGCGTTTCATGCGGTTCGGTTAGGGTCAGTTCCACATCTACCTGAATGGAGTGTCCCTGGTTGGCCCGGATTTTGGTTCCGTCCTCGCTGAAGGAATACCGCTGCTTTTCATCACTCCGCATGATTTCCTGCAAGATGTCCCGATTGATGGGGTACTTCTTGCTGATGCCTGCCAGCAGCGCATTGACATCCGCCCAGCCGTGGGCATCCAACTTGATTCCAATGACCTCCGGCTTGTGCCGAAGGATCAAACTTATATACTTGCTGATCTTTGTGAGATCGGGCGTTCTTTCTCTCATGTTGTCCTCCGCATTCTCAAATTAACTCCACCCGGATAATGGGCCGGTAGAAGTCATAGTCGCCGTTCAGTTCCTTGTCCTCCTGCACTTCCGGCTTGCAGTGCGGCGAACAGGGCAGGAAACCGAGGAAAATTCCAAGTCCGCCGCAGATGCTGCGCCCGCCATCACCGCCGCAGGTGGTAAACTGCTCGGCCTTCACGACCTCCCGCATATAGGGGTCATAGGCGATGGACAGACCAAAGAAGTTGGGCTCCTCCATATCAATGGGCTTGTCCTCATCCTCCGGGCTTTCAAAATGGTGCAGGTGCATGGAGTAGTCCATTCCATCTCCCCAGGGGAATAGGGTGCGGCACCCACCGCCGCACAGATAGGCCCACTCGTCCGCCGTAGGCAGCGAAAGCCCCTGCTTTTCCAGACTGGCAAGGAGCGTTTCATAGTCTGTAGGATTATAAATGCAGATCTGAAAGCCCTTTTCCGTCCGCTCAATGCGTGTTGACTGGTGCAAGGTAAGGCTGTCAAGGTCACTCCAGGCAAACTCCCGGAACTTCTTCAGCCAGTCAGGATGGGCGGTCAGCCTGGGATCGTCCATTGTGACCTGCTCCCAGCAGAGTTCTTCCAGCTTTCGGCCCACCAGCATGGGGCCAATGGCTGCCTGCCGAACGGGAGCCATGCTTTCCCGGATCATCTCCTCTGGGTCCTGTTCCATCTCCCATTCCTGGAACAGATAGTCCAGTTCCTCTCGGCTGTCTTGATCCAGCCCAACCGCAAACCGTTCCCAGCCCAGGGTGACGGTATCGCCGGGAACGAAAACATACTCCCGGCCATCTTTCTCAAATATACCGGTGGTGCAGCTCTGGCCCCAGCGGTCAAAGGTATGCAGGCCGAGAAAAGTCATATTATAACGAGCAGCAAGGCTTTCCATCAGCGCCTGCTTCTCGGTGGTTTCCATTTGATTGAATTGGGTGCGAAATAGTCTTTCGTTCATAGCAAGTCCTCCTACAGCCTATCCAGATTCTCCTGTAGATCGCCCTGCATCAAGTGTTGGGCAATGGCTTGGTTCAGTGCCTTATGGGGGTGATAGGCTGCCTGCTCTACATCGTGGAGGCACTCCGCCATCAATGCCTCTGGCGAAATGCCTTCCCGTTTGCCATAAAGATGGCCGAAGGCATAGCACACAGACTTTAGAAAGTCAAAAATGTAGTCGTGATTTCCGCGCATACTGGGCAGATCATTGAATGAGCCCATACCACCGTATGCCCGAAGATGATGGGCAACCTCCCGCCGCTGATTCCAGTCCTGAATGTCCCGCTCCAACCAGTCGATCCAGTTCTTGAATTCCGGATGGTCTGCCTGAAGGATTGAGCGCAGACAGATCAGAGCCTCAGTATAAATATCTGTCTGTTTCATCAGATTCCTCCCAACTATTTTCCGAAATGCTCCAGATATAAATCCCGCACAGAATAAGGGCCTACAAGGTTCGTTTCCTGCCGGCCATCCCAGGAATACATATAAATTTTGCCCTCGTCCCCAATGTATCGTTGCTCCTCAAAGGGTGCGGGAAAGGGAAAAATCTCTACCATGCTCCAGTCGATCTTGGGTTTCAGCCCATCAAACTCCTCGCGCTTGAGCCTTTTGAAGTTAAACACCAATGCTGCCCCAATCCCATCGAACAGCAAGTCTGCGTATTCTCTGGGGGTGATACTCTCGCTCACATTGGCGGCATCAACATTCACATCCAGAACCTTGTTGCCGCAGTTTGTCCAGATTTTATCAGGAGAGAACCAGGTGGTGCGTTCCTCAGAGCCTGCAAAGTCCTCACGGGGATACCATCCGTTTGCGCTGTCCGGCTTGACGCCTTCCCGAAGCGGCCCGTTGTACGGGGAAAGCGGATAATATCGGTGCCGCACCGGATCAAATCGGTCAAAGGCAATTTTCAGCTGATATCTATGCTTTTCACTGCGCATGAGCTTATGGAGCTTCACGATATGTTCTTCGATCAAGCTCCAAATGTACTCATCCACACGGATGGATACACGGGGGCGGCTGAATAGTGTGATTTTGTTGGTGTCTGTATCTACATTGAGCCAGACACGATTGATCTCAACCATTGTTATTCCTCGCTTTTACCAAGTACCCCGCCATAGAGAACGCCGTTTTTCCCGAGGAACAGCATCTGGCTGCAAAGCAGGCTGCACTGCTCCACAGCGACTTTGTTTCCATCACAGGTGGGAATAGCCTCCCGCTTTTGCTCAAGGCGATCACCATGAGCGGTAAGGAAGTAGAATTTGTTATGTTTCTGATACCCGCCCTGAAACAGAAAAGTATCACCAGACGGGGCAACAGAAAAAGCTCCGCTTCCTTCGATTGGCAGTTCAAACACAAGATCCTCTTTGAAGGTCGTCCGCACCAGCTGGAATTCATCGTAATAATAGAACCACAGGTTTTCTTCTTCGTCCAGGCTGATGGCATAGCAGTCATAGATGGAATACTTCTCATTCTTCCAGAGAGGAGTTCCCTCCGATGTCCATGCAATCAGGCCGCAAGCACCCAGAGGTTCATCCCAACCGTAATTACCAAATACACCTTCGTCAAAGTAGCTGGTAATGATGGTGCCATCTTTTTTTACCACACAGTCTTGAATGCCATCCCCCAGGCAGAAACGGGACAGCACAGCTCCATCCCGGCTGACAATCCAGGCGTTCTTGTCGGGGCCGTTTTCCCGATAGGCACACCTTGCTCCCAGCAGGAGGAAGTGTTCGCCTACAGGCCGCAAATAATGAAACTGGAATTTCAAACGGCCAAGAGGAAACAGCGTCGTTTCCAGCACCCGCTGTTCCGCCCAATCCAGCTGGATTTCCACTGCGGTATAGGTGGAAGGGGTACTGAGCCAGTCCTTCCCCTGTGTTTCGGACGGCTGTTCCATGAGAAGATAGACTTTTCCATCCCTTGCCGTGAAAAAGTCTGTGACTTCTGTGCCCTCCAGATGGTTTCCCCGGCGCAGCTGGTCCAAGTCAATGATGGGGAACAGCGGCAGATTTTTGGCTTTTTTAGGTTTGTTCATAGAGTCTCCTCCTGTCTACTTTAACGCTCCATCATAGGTATGAGTTTCCCAGATGGCCTCAAATTCTGCTTTCTCTATTACACAGGCGTGGAATTCCTCGCCCCAGATATGGGCATTGAATTCTTCCGCGGTTGGAATGGGCAATACCTCTATCACACCATCATAAAGGTCCGGGATGTTGCGGGTGTGGCTATCCGCAAAGATGTCGATGGAGCGACGAGCCAACCGCTCATTTTCGGTATCCACTTCATAGAGGATGACCGGTGGTTCTCCCTCTGGTGCGCCCTCCCAAAGGAGCTTGATGTACTCGATCATTTCGATCCCCTCATCGTATCATTTGAAATAGTAATACCAATTCCCGCCAAATTCCCGGTCACATTCCTCCTGTGAGGCAAAGGTGCAGTCCTTGATTCCCTCAATGGGGTAATGACGCTTTATCAGCTGCTTTCTGTGATAGGAATTGATCTGTTCTGTCAGGCCGCTCTGCTGCGCCGTCTCTAATTGCGAGTCTGTGGCAAAGATGTAGGACACAAAGTAGTTGTCCGGCTGGATGTAGTAGCCAAACTCAATGGCCTGCTGGATGTCATCGAAGTGGTGTTTTACATCCTCCATGCAGGCTTCTATTACTTTTCGCCATGCAAACTCCTGATCTTTATTTCTCATGTTCCACCTCACCTATACCGAGATAAGTCCCCATCGTTTTTTCATTGTCACAGGCCGCCCGGATCATTTTGGACAGTAGCATCAAATCATCGATGTATTGGGAGTACACGCAGAACACATCTTCGTCGGAGTCGAAGTGAAACAGATCCTCACCGCTATTGTTTTCCTCGAACTCCCGGATCACGCCCCGGACCAGCCGTTCCCAGTCTCCGCTGCTGCCGGTCAGTCCCAGCCGGCAGAATTCTTCGACCCGGAATCCGTCATTGATTTTCAGCAGAAGGGAGATTGCATAGGGGTGGTGGGGAATGAGAAAGAATGGCGCGATCTGCTCCGGCTTCACCCAGATTTTGAAAGGCGGGCGCGGATCAGGTATCCAGGGCAGAATCTCCCATTCATCATCCTGGCGATTTCCGTATTGGCAAAAGTCCTTCATGCAATCCCTCTCTTTCCGGCACATCAGGAGCTCAGTTGGCCTCCGTTTTCCGGGCGGAAGAGCCTGCGGCCCGCCAGCAGTTCCTCCAGCTTTTTGGCCAGCGCCTCCACAATGGCGTGGCAGGGGCGTTTGTAGCCTGGAATTTCCAGGCGTTGCAGCCCGGCACACTGGAGGGTTTCGTATTGGTTCAACATGAACAGGGTCAGCTCCGAGATAAGCTGGTATCCCTCCATATTGTCCACGTCGGTATGGCCTTCCTTGGCGGTCATCAGACCGATGATTCCCACGGCCACCGTAAAAGCCCCGCAGCAGGACACTTCCGTCTGCATCCCGATGCCCATTACCGAGAACATCTTGCGGGTTTCCTCGGATAAATGGAGGCCGTAGTATTCGTTGCAGGCCCGGAACATAGCTTCGGCACAGGTTAAGTCGGTGTCGATGTGGTAAAAGTTGACCAGTTCGTAGAGTTTCATGTTTCCCATACACTGCTCCAATCGCAAAGCATTTCGTTTTCTGTCACCCGGCGCAGCTCGTCCCGCACTTCCATCAGCGCAAAGCCCAGCAGGTTTTGTCCCCGCCATTTTATGGGGTCCTGGGCCTCGGGAGAGCTGGCCGGGAGGCGAATGCCCCAGATGTTATCATAGGGGCTGGCCTCCACCAGCACACTATCTCCGGTGGAAAGCAGAAACTCTCGCAGCTCCCGGTTCTGGCTGAATTTGTGCCAGTTGCCAAGCAGCACGATGGCGTATTTGAACTTGTCCCATACTTTCTGGTCAAAGCCCCGCACCTTGCGGCCCAGGGCCTTGATTTGTTTAGGGTCGCTACATTTCAATATCTGCTCCCGGATTTCATTATCACTAAAGAGCTCCGCCTTGCCCGCCATCATATACTGCTCCATACAGAGGTAGGAGTCAGCCGTCGTATAGAAGTCCTCCATCCACCACTGGCTGAGGCAGCTTTTTGTCAGCTGGCCGTCTTCAGAAGGCTGATGTCCCCAGAACAGGCACAGCTTTCGCGTTTTCCCCGCGGCAAACTCCTGCTGGAGCCACTGGCGGGTGTACTTGGGCTGGCCCTCCGGCTGCCACACATCCACCAAGAAGTCACCATGCTCCAGCACCTTGCTGCTGTCCTCGTCATCCCACCAGCCTTTCCAGGTCACCGGCTCGGGAAAGAGGGCGCGATATTCCGTACGCTCCTCCGGGGAGAGGGTATCCAGCCAATCGCCAAATCGGTCTATGTAATCCTCCCCATAGCCCATGCGCCAGCCAATGGAGTATCGCTCGATCTCCCGGTGGGCCAGCCAAGGGGGAGGCATGATTTTCTTGTCTTGTAGTGCCATATTGTTTTCCTCATTTCTCTTGCAGTTTCTTCAGCAGCTTCACGATCCGCTCCCGGTTCTTTGCGGTTTTCATGAAGGTGGGGAGATGGTCGGCCTGGGTCTTTTTCTGGTTTCCAGATGGCTTTTCCCGCAGGTCGGCGCTGAGATAGCCGATCAGATACGCAAGATGCTCCTGGTTGAGGGCCCAGACCGGCTTACCCTGGAAGGAGGTCAAATACCACAGTTCCAGGCCAAACCAGGGGTCCTTCCCATCCTTGATCTCAGAGGCGTAGGAGAAAGCCTTTGCTGTTTTGTGTACCTCGCCTGGCATGGATGCCCCGCAATAGGGGCAGGCCACATGGAGGACGGAAAAGTGCTGTTTTGCCGCATCTTCAATATCCGCCCGGTAGTATCTTCCGCAGTTTTTGCACTGGTTATGGACATCGTAGCGGTAGACCGTCCGATCCTGCGTCATCCGGTGGCCGCAGCTTAGGCAGCGAAAATAGGCGTTATCCTCATCCGCTGTCACCACACCTGCGCCGTGGCACTTGGGGCATTTCACTTGGATGCCGGTGGTGAAAGCGCTGTAAACGCTATGGGTGAAATAGGGTTCGTCAACAATGCGGCTCATATAGCGCAGCCTTTCTTCTGAGAACATTGTATCATGTTTGAAGTCCTATAAAGTTCCAGACAATGTGCATTTTAGTCTGGAATGGTGATTTCGCTGACCTGTGCCCCAAAGCCTTCCAGGAACAGTTGGACGTTTTCGGGGGAGTCAGGGGAGAAGCTGTCAGAGAGAATCGGAACACCGGTGGCCAATACGGCATCGTCCTGTCCGACCACAAAGGAAACCATGACTGGGGCGGCATTTTCATAGGTGTAGAGGTAGAGGGTGTTTTCAGTCAGGCCGTCGCAGACAAAGGTGTCCGAAACGGTACAGATGCTGGCGGCGGCCAGGGTTTCTGCACCGTCCAGGGCATTGATCTGGTTGGCTGCGGCGCTCTGGATGGCGGCATAGATGCGCTTCTGCAAAGATTCAGGAAAGCCGGTCAGATCGGCCTGGCCGGTAAGGCTGGTAACGGCCTGGTCGGAAAATTGGATTTCATAGACAGCTTTGGGCTGGGAGAAGTCCCCCTGGCCAGCGTTTGACAAAATTTCTCTCACAGCGGGGTCGCCTGTAAAGAGGGAAACCCAGGCTTCGCTTTGGATTGCTTCGTTCATTTCAGATACCAGTGCAAGGCCATGACTGTAAAGTTCCGAAGCAGGGGAGGAAGTGGTTTTGCTGTTACAGGCCCCAAAAAAGAGGAGAGCCGCCAGAGATATCGCAGGAAAAAGAATTTTAGAGTGTTTCATTTTCTGTACCTCCTAATAGCAGAGCTCACATTTTATGGATGCATCAAAAATCACGAAGCCCATCAAATTTATCAATCAGGGCGTCTTCCTGGAGCGTATCGCCCGGCAGAGCATCCAGAATACCCCGCAGGGCCATATAAATCTCATCCCGCTCCTCGGTTTCGATGAAGCCCATCTTGTTGAAGGTATGAGTGTAGGCTGCCACCGCGTCCAGAGCCTGGGTCTGGGCATTCTCGCCCGGCTCAGCGGCCAGCTTCATCAGCTGAGAACGGGTCTTGCGATATTGGTTGGCTGCCTTTTTCGCAGCGGAGGCGGGGATATGCTCTGCGCCGTCCCAGCCTCGGAAGGGATTGTCCAGGTTTTGCGCCAGCCATTCCGGTTTCCGAGGCTTGGTGATCCGCAGGTCCATGCCCGGCTTCCTTTTCCAGAGCTGCTTTGCCGCTTTTGCTGCCGTCTCCGGCAGGCTGGTCATCCAGAACCAGCGAAGCTCCGGCAGCTGCTCCGGGGTGGGGATGTCGTCCGCCCCGAAACCGAACAGGTCGAAGGTGGAGAGATTCGTCAGTTCCCGGAATCCTTCCACGGCTGAGAAGTTCCCCAGGTTTCCCGGTGCTCCCCAGAGCCGCAGTTCCTTCAGGTGGGGATGGACAGCAGCCAGCCCGGTCAGATCAAAGTCCTTCAGCTGGATGCCATGCAGCCCCCATAGGTTCGGCAGTTCCGTGTGCGGGCGGTATTCCTCGATAAATTGGAGGGTCAAATTGCCGCCATCTTCGGGGGCATGGATGGTACAGGTGTCCGGCCCCTTGTTCTGGAACAGGAGCTGCTCTGTGTCCTCACCCAGCCACAGTTCCTCCAGCCCTGTCATGTCCAGCATCAGCTTTCTGATGCTGGTGCCCCGCAGATCCAGTGTTCTTTGACCGTGGTTTAGCAAAGTCACTTCATCAACAAAGGGGTTTCCCCGCAAAAACTCCAGCAGATCCGGGTGCCACCGCTCGCAGATGAGGGTGGAGAGGCAAGGCAGCGCCTTTAGTTCCTGCGCCGAATCGAATGGTGCGTACTGGTCCATCACCCGATGACTGTTGACCTTCAGCTGGATACCGCCGATCTCCGTTTGCTCGTCACTGTCCATAGCCTCCTTGAAGGCCCGCCGCCGTTCCTCCGGAATGGCCTGCCACCGGATCTGGAGATACACATCATAGCCGTCACTCCAGCCTCCGTAGGAGCGGCAGGGCTGGTCGGTGAAGGGCGGAAGTGTGCCCACCAGTTTATACTGGGGCGGGACCTCCATCGGCACCCGCAGCAGGTGGAGGTCGCGGGACCAGTACATGAAGTCCTTGTAGAGCGGGCGGAGATGGGGCAGTTCGTCCGCGGTTAGAGGGGCGTCGCCCACCCAATCCAGGGAGAGGACCACCGCCCAAGATTCTTTGCTCACCGTGTCCGGCGGCGCAATATAGGCCACCTGGCAGGCGGTGTAGCGTTTCAGATATTGGTTGTAGACTGTATAGACCTCTCCGGCGCTGGCTTTCATGGCACCACGCTCCTCTCATCCGTTCTTTTCCAGATAGAATCCCCGTCACGGCTCCCGTTTCATCTTCGGTAGGGATAGATTTCTCTAATAAGCAGAGCTTGTAATTTCAAAGCTAAAATTCATATCTGCATTTATGGTGGCTTTTTCGCTTGTAACTGGTTGTATCACAAACTCAAATGTAGGTTCATAGTCCCCGTCCTGCAAGGTTTCTCCACCCAAAATCTCGATATCATACCACCCATTTGCGAGTTCAATCATCGGTTTCTTGTACACTCTATAATAAGAAATCAGATCGTTCACCTTTTCAGGCGTAAATTGTTCCAATATCGGCCATGTGAAAAGCATCAGCGTATTATGATCTACTTTGAGGGAATAACCACTTTTTCTAAGTTGCAATCGGTTTCCTTCTTTGCACAGCTCTGGTCTATCACCAGAGAGATTGAACAATATGGTATAGGGATAGTTTTCAATACCGGTCATTGGGATTACAATTCCTTCGGCAAACACCCTGTCGCCGCTTTCATTTGTCGTAAACTCCATCGCCAAATCGTCTGAAAGGTTATTTGCCTGCTTCCAGTCCTCCAGCAACAAAATATCACCAAGGAGAAAATAATTGACAAGATCGTTTAATACTTCCGTAAACCTATGTATCATCAATAATACCTCCCTTACAATCCTGTCCGCTGCCAACCGTCCAGCCGCTCCTGCACTGCGTCGATTTTCCAGCCATCGCCCACACGCTTCATCAGAAAGCGACGGTCAAAGCCGGTGTTTTTCTCCCTGGTGTAGATGTAGAGCTTATTCCTGGTGATCTGCTCCGCATCAAGGAATTCTTCTCCGTCGTAGGTACCCTGGGCACTGTATGAGAGGCCCAGAGGCCGGTAGCCCGGACGGGGCTTTTCGCTCACATACTTCTCCCAGATTGCCAGCAGGCGGGGCACAGCCTCGGCATCTTCAAACCCAACCTGCTCCATGTACTGCTCCCATTCCGTCATTTCTGTAAAGAAAGCGGACAGCACCCTGCGGCATTCCTCCGCTGCCTTCTCATCCAGCTGGATGGGCTTTTTGGCCTTTTCCCGCTGGAGCTGGGAGAAGTGTTCCATCTGCTCCTTAGTGAATTGCACATGGGCCACCGGGTGGATGTAGTTGTTGCCGGCGACAGCCAGCAGTCCATCATAAGTAACAGCAGTGTGGTCGATCCAGATGTGGGAGAGTTTGGGGATGGAGGCTGCCTGGAGCAGACCGGCATCATCCAGCCCGGTGTGGTCAAGGGCCAGCAGGTCCAGCTTACAGTTTTGCAGAGCGGACAGGCCGCTTCCGTCGATCCCGTCGTTCCCGGTCAACAGCAGGATGCGCAGCTTGGGCATAGCGGAAAAAACGGGAAAACAGGCGTCAGTGAGGGCACTGTCCTCAACGCCGAAGTTGGCCATGCTTTTATGCCCAGCAAAAGGGGAGAGCAGGTCATCCGTCACCGGATAGCCTTTCACATGGAAGCCCACCAGGGTGTAACCGGCCAGCCGCTCCATGATCTCTGCGGTCAGCTCCGGGACTTCAAACTGCTTTTCTCCGTCTAAGGTCAGGACGCCACTTACCCAGTCTGCTGTCCGTGCCCGTTTTGGCCATTCCATGGTTTGCCTCCTTATGCCTGTTCTTTGTAGCTGGATTCAATGTCGATGAAATGCAGATACACGGCACAGACTGTGCCTTTGGCGTCGTAGCCAAAGTAGACCGGATAGTAGCCGTCGCCCCAGCCCGAGGCGAAGATGGGCAGATTGCAGTCGGTGTCCGGCACGGTCCAGTTGAGCCAGTCGCCATAGCTCGATTGATATTGGGGCTGGGCCTTGGCGTTCTCCTCCAGCAGGTCGCAGAACAGGTCGTTATAAGGGTCGATATCCGGGTCTTCCTCCAGCCGCTTGGCCCAGTAGGTCTTGAAGGCTGCCTGGGTCTGGATGTCTGCCACACAGCCCATCCCGGCGTCTACGCCAAAGCCAAAATAATCGTCCTCGCCCAGTTCCTCATTGAGGTCCTCTTTGCCTGTCATGGCTAGCTCATAGCGGACAGGTTTCTCCTGGCTGACCTCCACCTTGGCGCAGGCGTAGCGGTCGCCGTATTTTTTGCTGGGGACCACGCAGATCTTCACCGGATATGTTCCAGCGGGAATGGTCTGGATGAAGGGCGGCGTGTCCTCCAGCTCCACCAGCGGGTCACAGGCAAAGATGGTTCCGGTATGGAAGTGAACTGCGCCGATGTCCAGCACGTCCACTTCCATAGTTCCGATTTCTTTTTCAGTAAAATAGGCTTCCAGGTCCGTTTTGCAGGTCAGTTTGTCCTTGATGGATTCGTATTTGTTCAGCCATTCGGTTGTCGGCATACTTGTTTCCTCCTGTTGATTCGGTTTGAGCATCGGTCAGCTCTCTACAATGCGAACCTGTTTTCCTCCAATTTCAATTTCCAGCTTTACGCCATAGTCCTCTGCCCATGCGGGGCACTTGCTGAGCAGGGCCAGGATACGCTCATCCGGTTCCCGACCAAGGGTCACCCGCAAAATCACGGACCAGTCCCCATATTCCCTTTGAAATTCCTCGCTCTGGGTGTGGTTCAGATAGCCCTCCATCTTGTCGAGCAGGGCCTTCTGTGTTTCCGGGGAGCCATCAATGAACCCGTTGCAGACGAGGACCATTAAAACTTCCTTTGTTTCGGGTTTTTCCGCCAGAATGTCGATCTTATCCAGGTCGCCAAACATATTTTCAATGGACATTGTTTTCACCAGTCCCTTTCCCGGATGGCCTCCTCCATATCAATGGGAATGCCAAACCATTTCAAAATGTAGGCCACGGTAACGCCGATGCAGTCCCGTGCCACCGTTTCAATCTCGCTGTCGTTCTCGTAAAATTCATCCTGAAGGTCATTGATTCCGCAGACCGCCTCGTCCAGCGTTTCCTGCACCACTTCGGTGTCGGTTTCGCCGCTCTCCAACAGGTCGATGACTTTCTGGAGTTCGTCCTTTACCTTGTCTACCAGAAAAGTAGGATAGTAATCGTCCTGATACATCTCGTCCAGCAGCTTGTAATTGGGGTCAAATGCTTTCATAGGGATTGCTCCTTTCTCATTCAAACATCAAGCCGTATGATTCGGTCAGGCTGCCATCATCCTCATGGAACATACACTGATACAGAGGCTGGCGTTGTGTTGCTTTGCGGAACCGCTCCAGAACCGGAGCCAGCGGCTCATCAGTAGGGATGCCGAGCGCATCAGCCACCCGCCGCCAGCTGTCCATATCCATATCTTCCAAGTTGATGTTGCGCTGCCTCTGTCCATATTCCTCCAGTGTTTTGGAGGCCGCATACTCCTTTGCGTCACAGCAGTCGTGCCAGCAGATGCAGCTCACAATCAGTGAAAAAAGGTCATCCATGCTCTCAGCCAGACGGCCTGCCTCACCTTCGCTGCTGTAATAGCCGATGGAGCCATCTTCCAACAGGTGGTATTCTCCGCCGGAGCCATCTCTGGCAAAAGCCATACCGGGCAGTGTGAAGGTTGCTCGACCATCCGCCTCATCCCTCGGAGACAACTCATCCAGCAGGAAGAAGTCAAAAAGGGAATCAAACTCCTTTGCCAAATCAGGGTTTTCATGCAGTGCCTTCAAATAATCCATCGCCGTTTTCCCCCCGTTTACTGTTCTGGTTTTAACTCATGCAGCCTTTCCCGCCACAGCGGTTCTTCAATCATCTCATCGTTTTGGTAAAAATGTTCCTTGTCACGGGCCAGATGATCGGCAAGCGGAGGTGCGTCCAGCGGGGTGCATACCGTAAAACTGTCCCGAACCGCCCCCTTAATCTCCCGGTTGAGGTAGTACACCCGCCTGGCATCGCGGGAATACCAGTGACTGAGCAATTCCCATGAGGGGAGATCTGCCTTGGGGAGCTGCTTACCGTAAGCATAGATCCGTTTCTCATCCCTGGCAAAATAGGTGTCACCCAACGAGCGGAAAGAGGAAACTTCCGCGCCTTTGATGATCTTCACCCTGCCGTCTCCGTTGTGGAAATAGACTTGCCGGCTGTCCTTTGCATATCCCTGGGGCGCACCCGAATCGTTCTGGCCATTGTCTAATACCTGGAAGGTTGCCAGCTCTACATCTGGGATTCTCCCGCTGGTGGTATAGACGGCTGTTTTGTCCATCGCGTAGGCATAGTTTAGTACCCGAAACGATGCCGGGTCTGCTCCACGCAGGCGAATCCCGCCGAGAAAGCAGGCCGTAGAGGATTTGCCCCAGTAATGCCAGCAGCAGAAGTCTTTGGGCGAAACACCCTTCAACAAGCCGTTTTCATATAGGCCAGAGAAATAAACGGCTCCATCCCGAAGGAAAAATTCGTTGTCCACCGGCTCTGTGCTGGTGATTGGCTGCAGCAGTTCTTCGTGATGATCTGTTATGCTCAGCTCGATCTCGTCGTCGCTGTAAACTAAGTAGAGTCCATGAGGGGCCTTTCTATCGAAATGCAGTTCAATGTCATGATATTTGAGGATCAAAGGTTTCTCGTGGCTTCTCATGGTGGAAACGGCATCGGGATTCCCGAAAATTTCTATCACCTCATCCTGTGACATACCAAATTTCAGCGGTGAAATGTTCTGGGGATTCTGCAATATTTGATTGCGCCAAATAGTAAAGTCCTGTTTCATATTTTTAACAGCACTGGAGGACCAGCCAGATCCGGTCAAAGCGGCGGGCGGCCAGATCCTCTTTGGTGATATAGAAATAGATGTGCCCGCAGTCTCCGAACATCAACTCGAAGTCACCCTGCTCCACGGTATCCAGCTGGAACAGCAGCATCCAGCGGTCACGGGCCGTTTCTTCCGCCTGTTGGCGGATATCCTTCGGGATTCTATTCCAGTTTTCGGGATTCCCCAGGCGATAGCCCTGGGATACCAGGTCGCACTCGTCGAACATACTGTTCTGGATCACATCGGGCCAACCCAGCAGCTGGGAGCGATCCTCCGGGTCCTCGGGGGCCTCGCCGGTCAGTTCCTCCCAAGCCTCGTCGAAAGCGTCGTCATCCTCCTCATCCGGGAACACCTCGCTGAAGTCCTCCCAGGAAGGATAGGAGTATTTTGAGTCCATCTTGATTTTGACCATAGGAAATTTGAAGTCTTCCTCCATATCCGCCGGGAAGTCAGCGGCGGACAGCGCGGACATGTCCTCGAACCAGTAAACGCGGGCACAGCCCTGATCCTTGGGGTCATAGCCCCAGCACTGGGTATCCGTCTCATAGAAGAAGGAGAGCAGGCCGTGATCAGGCAGAAGATGCTCTTTGTCAAACTGGGCCAGCTCCGCACAGTTGAACTGAGCCAGGAAAGTGAGAGGACGATCCTTCACCACATGGTCATAGCTCTCGCCCTCATAGGTGGGCCAAACGAAGTCCGGCGGCACATCCGGCTTCCCGCCGAAGCGGGTAGCGCCCAGCTTGTATGTTTCTTTTCTGGCAATTTTCAGCTGAATGCTGTTTCTGCCCAAAGACTCCAGTTTCTCTTTGATGCTCATGTCAGTTCCTCCTTGAAGAGTTCTTACAGCTTTCCATCCAATGCCTCAACCGTTTTCATGGCAGCGGAATCAAATTTACACTGCCGCAGGTCCCGTTCGATCAGGGCAAACACATCCGGAAAGCACTCGATCTCATCCTGATACTCATATTTCGCATACAGTTTCCCGTATTCGGAGATCCAAACCTCCGCCGGGTAGTAGTAGCCGATATGACCGATAGGCTGGCATTTTTCACCGGCAGCCTGTTCGATCTCTGCCAGTTCACAGCCGGACATATCCCGAAAATAGGCTTCTTCCAAATGGTTTTTGATCCCATTGACCAGGTAAGGGAACAAAGCGAATTGGAAGTCAGCCGCCCAGTTCAGTTTTTTCTGCTCCAGGTACCACTCACAGCACAGGCCGAAATATTTGCGGTAAAACCGCTGGGTGGTCTTCATCATAGGGACACCATGATCGGCGTAATACTTCTCAGCAATGGAGATGTCCACTTTTCGCCCTTCCTGCCATCCGGCGTACTCCATCAGCTGCTTGACCTTGCTTTTGAGATCGCCGGAGATGGGGATGCGTTCTTTGATCATTCGAATCCTCTCCTGTCGGCTGCCAATCAAAGTTCATGTGGATACCCAATCTTATCCAGGCCCGTCTTGATTTCTTCCCATTCATTGCGCTTCGGGTTCAACGAAGTGACCAGTTCTTTTGTCACTGGAACCCCATCAGCAAGCTGGCGCACAGCTTCTAAAGGCAGATCGGCCGGATAAAACCACTTCCCGTACTCCACATAGCTCAACGGATTGCCATCCATCGTGGAGAGCAGATCCTTGGATGCGTCCTCGCCGTCCATAGGATTGCAGTGCCATGTGGTGCCATCTTCCGTCCAGACGCAGAAGGTACTTTTCATCTTTTTGACTTCACGGCTGCTCATGAGCTTTTGCAAAGCAGAGGGCATTCCATCCGTCAGGTCTTCGATACGGGGAAGTTTTTCCTCCCAGTCGTAGAGTTCGGAATCCACACCATTGATTACACAGCCTTCCGGCGCAAACATGACAATCATGCTCTGGTCACTGCCATCGGTGGCAAAGAATGCCTCTTTACCTTTTCGCCATGCGGGGTTGTATGTATAGTGGCGGATGAAGCTCCATTCCTCCTCCACCATGATGATGTCCAGAGCTGCCAAGCCTTTGCAGAAGTTTTTCAGGCGCTCCGCGTTGGGAAGGCCAGATAAATCTTTTGTGGAAATCATGATACATACTCCTTTGAACTGTTCGTTTGCTCCAGCCGTTCCATCAACAGTGGGATTGCCATAGCCTGCCAAAAATCTCCGCTTATCCAACCAGTGGACATTCCTACATGAGTTTTGGCAAATTGATCTACATAGTAGTGTTTGCCCGGCTTCGGCAGCTCGCCGGCCAAATCCGCAAAGATGTGGAGGATTTCCTCACGGAGAACATTGGGTGGATACGGCAGTTCCAACGCCTGATACCGCTCCTTCAGAAGCTGCCACAGGAAAGGGTCACCCCGAAGCCCCCACTGGACAGGCTCAGGCTCAAAAATACAAGCAACAGATTCAGCTTTCATGGGTAATACAGAAAATCTCCTCGTTTAAGTCAAAGTAGATCACCATCAGCTCGTCGGTGATCTCCGGGTTGAAGGACAGATCCATAATGAAAACTTGTTGTTCCATCTCGTCATCCACCAGACTGCCGAACCGCTTGAGCTTCAAAAAGTCCACCATCTCTGCAAAGGACAGCTTGGATGGGTCGGTTCCCGGAAAAAGTTCCGCCGCAATATCCGGGCCTACATCGTCCCGGTGGAACTCCATGAAAAATGTCACAACGCTATGGTAGCGGCTGTCCTCGTCCGCCAGCGCCGCTTTGATGGCGGCTTTGGCCTTCTCCGCCAATTTCTCCGCCTCATCCAGCATTTTTCCCACCGCATCCATGGCAGCAGGATCGCCGGTCAGTTCTTCCTCTACATCGAAGAGAAAGGGTAGTCCCGATTCCTCGGGAAAGTTGAAGATTTCCTCACCGGGCGTATATGTAAAATCAATGCGTTTACAGTTCAGTTTCATAATTTTATCCTCCTTACCCCTCAATGTTGGCAGTTTTGAGGCCCTTTTTCAGGGAGCCGTAGACCGTCACCGCATGGTCGGTGAACATCTCGTCGCAGTCAAACCAGGCGGTGAAGCTGCCGCCGGAGGTGACGGACAGGCTCGTCATGCTGATCCGCCGGGCCAGTTCTTCCTCTGTGATGGGGTCGGTTTCCGGATTGCGGGGATTTTCCTCATCCTGCGAGAGCCAGTTGTTGGCCAGCTCGGTCAGGTTCTTGGCTGCAAGCTCCCGCATGGCCTTGTCCCAGGTTTCACAGTCGGCCAGCAGCTTCTTGGCGGCACTGCGGGCGCGGGTCCAGGAAGGCTTGCTCTCGGCATTGACTTCCAGAGAAAGGCTCACATCCTTTCCGCACCACTGGATTTTGCCCTCGAAGGAACCGTAGTCCTTGTCCAGTGTCAGTTCTCCCAGCACCTGGTCCTGAATCACCACCGGCTTGTGGTATTCCTCCAGGACGGCCCCGAGTTCCGGGCAGTCCTCATGGGCCTTGACTATCTCGGAGATACACCAGGGCCGCACCACCAAATCCTTTGCCCATTCTTCCTTCATCCGGCGGATTTTCAGGCGGCAGATCTGCTCTTTTTGAAAGCGTCCCCAGCCTTTTTCGCCGTTCCGCTCCTCGTCGCTGACCGGCCAATCCAGCCGTTCCTCTTTGGTGCTGGCCTTGCCGGTGTCACAGAACACCATGCCCAGCGTCACAACGGTCATTTCCCAAAATTTGCCTTTCCAGTTATATCCGCCCCCAATGCAGCGATTGATCAGGGCGACCACTTCCTGCTCCTCGGGCTCGTACATCTCATAGAATTCTTCAAACATCGGTGTAGCCTCCTTTACAGCAGTTCCAGCACCTCGGCAGCGGGCTTGGCAAACTCTGCCGGGACTTGCTCCAATACATCCTGGTAGGCCAGTACCGCCTGCCAGGAGCAGTAATAGAAGCTGTAGAACAGGTCATCGGGGAAGACCTCGTCCTCCTCGTAGCGCATCTCATCTTCTTCCTCGTCATATTCCTCCGACCACAGGTATTCTTCCTTCAGCAGGTCGGAAAAGCGGGGGAGAGGGGCTGCGTGTTCCATCTCATCTCCATCGTGGAAGCACTGAAGGATGCAGGAGAAGAAGTCCAGCAGTTCCCCGGCCAGGAAATGAGCTACGGGGTTCTGTCCGCTGTCTGCGAGGGCCTTCTCTAAAATTCGGCTCAGGAACACCATGCCAAAGGGGGTGGCGTGCCACAGGGTACTCTGGTGCTCCATGTTGGTGGTGAGCTCATAGAGGGATTTTTTGACGGACGCCAAATCACACATCTGCTCCAGCACCGTCAGGTGTGCGGGGAAATCTATCCCCCGGCCATAGGCGGTGGTGAGCTGATGCCACGGGACATCCGTGACCTTAAGATGGGTGATGTAGGTTCTGTTTTCTTCTGTCATGTTGCCGCCCTCCTTTATTCTGCTGTCTGGCTGCGGTACTCCTTCTCCAGCGCGGTGTACCATCGATTCAGCATGGTTTCCAGACTGGTTTTTCCTTTCCGATCAAAAAAGGCAAGGAACTTTTGCAGCAGTCTGGGGAATAGATATTTGCCTGATTCTGTCAGATCCTGATTGAAATAGACCATCCGCAGGATACGGCCCTGTCGGTCCAGAGGGTTCTTTTTCAGAAGTCCCTTTTCATAGCAGAAGCGCAGAAACACCACATTCTCGTCGTAAAAGTCTTCCACCACAGCCGCGCCGATGCTGGTGTAGGTGATGTCGTACACCAAACGGCTCCAGTCAAATTTCTCGGCATAGAGCAGTTTCAGCGCCTTTGCCCAGTGTTCCTCCGGGATCACCAGCATCCTGTGCTGGGCGGTGCTGGAGTAGCCGCAGTAGACGGGTTCCGGCTGCCCCAGCAGCTCGCTCACACCGTCGGCATAGACGAAGCACAGTTCCTCATCGAACAGGCCGCCGATGAAGTTGCCATTGCAGTACAGCATATAATTCTTGAACTTGGCCGGAGAATAAGAGAGGCTATATTCCTGCGAATCCAGGCTTTTATGTACCTTGTTCAGAAAATCTATGGATGTCATGGCTTTACTCCTCAAACTCACCCTCGATCATCCCGTTCAGATACCGTCCGGGATCTGCGATGAAGTCATCCCATTTGGCCAGAGGGTGGAATTCCTCATGCTCTATGTCCAGATACCACAGCTTTTTGTCCCTGGGGCTCCACAGCAGCAGATAGTCGCTGTAGTTATCCATCTGCACCATCAGAGAGAGCAGCTTCTTCCGTTTCCAGGTCATCTCCTGCACATCCATGAAGGAGTAGAGCTCCGCCCACTTCACCCATTCCTGATCCGGGAACTCCAGCCGCAGGGGGCCGGTCTTCAAGTATTCCACCAGCTTGGCGGGCAGTTTGTAGGGCATGAGCTGCCGGAGCTTTTCCTGCTCGTTGTGCCATTCCTCCGGTTCCAGGGCCTTCAGGTAGTCGGCCAGCTCCTGATTTTTGCTCTGCACTGCCACGGTGTAAGGCCGGTCGCCGTATTTGTCAGCAATGGTGATGTCGGCTCCTTGCTCGATGAGCCAGCGCACCATGGGGAGATTTTTGTGTCGGACAGCTTCGGTGACAGCGGTGGAGGCGTTCGGAAACACCATGTCCGGCTTGTGGTAATTGATGTCCGCCCCTTTTTCCAGAAGCAGCCGGGCAAGTTTGGTATTGCCCTCGGACACAGCGGCCCGGAATGCCTCGCCGCCAAACTTGTCCACTGTGATCCCGGCCTGCTCCAGCACCTGGATATTCTCCGGGCGCTTGCCCCAGCGCACTTCCTGGAAGGCCCGCTCTTTCTGCTTCGGGCTGAGTTTTGCGGCCTGTCCAGCAAAGAGCGCCACCACCTCCGGCCCACAACAGCGGGCGGCGGTAAGCAGCAGGGGCTGTTCCTCTGCCAGACCGGGATCAGCTCCATGCTCCAGCAGGAAGTGGATCATGGGCACATCATTCCGAAAAACCGCAATCTCCAATGGCATCAGCTTGATGTATTCGCTGAGCTGGATGGGAACATCCAAATCCAGACCGCCCTGGAGCAACGCCTCCAGCTTGGGAGTGTCATGGTCACAGATGGCGGCAGCCGTTTCCGGGAGGGTCTCCCAGCGGCCAATATATGCAATTTGGTACATAAGGCACCTGCTTTCTCGACTTGTACTCATTCATCCCCGAACCGCTCAGCAGCGTCTTTATAAACCGTAATACTTTCCTCCACTTTCACTTTTTCGCTGCGAATACGGAAGTATTCCCGCAGAATGCGCTTCAGTTCCGGGTTTTCCACCTTGCGGGGCAGCAGGCTGATGAACATTTCGTCGTAGCTTCCATACAGAACACCGCCCCGGTTGTAGGTCTGCCATGTCACCGTAGGTTTGTGGCCCTCCGGGTCCTTGGCCAGATCAAAGAGCCATCGCTCATCCAGATCCACATAGCGTTCAATCATAAACCTTGTGTCATAGGTTCCATAGCTATAATCCCCCCAGAAAATCAGAGCAATCATTCCATCCGGGCCCAGGCGTTCATAGGTCCAGCCTTCCGGATAACAGCGGTAATGGAGCATTCCCAGCGCATGGAACAAATAGGCTTTTTGCGGCGTATCCAGAAGGGGCGAATAGGTCTCGTACACCTGCTCCTTGGACTGGGTGAGGATCGCCTTCATAAAGACTGGCATCAGCCAGCTGCCGCCGTAGCGTTCATTCAGCTCATCAGCCAATGCTTGCAGCCGCTCCTCCGAGTTGCGGATCAGGGAGGCGGTCAGCATCACGGCGGGAATTTTCTCTTTTTCCTTGGGTGTGGCATCCCAAATGCGAAGCCCGTCCGTAATCCACCAGGAGGTACAATCATCATCAGAATAAACAGGCGTGCGTTTCAGCTGGGCGATCCGCTGGGTGTTTTCCGCCAGGAAGCGGTAGACCTCCAGCATTTTAGGCGAGGCTTTCCCCAACATCAAATGGAAACAGAAGTTCAGTTGTTCGATACCCAGTGGCTTTGTGTCCCCCTCGTCCAGCAGCTGGGAGAGAGTCTTTAGAATAACTGGGGCAATCTGCTCCGATACACAGTTGGAACAGGTATCCGACATGATATTGCTGCCCATCCATTTGCCCTTGACCAGTTTGGCCCACAGTGGGGCAGCAGGGGCATACTCCAGCTGCGCCAAAGCCTTTTGAGCAGCCGTTTTGCATTTGCCCTTTTCTGTATTCACAAGCTGGAAAAGCAGTTCGCCGTTTGCTTCATCCTTGCCCAACTCCAAAATGGCTTGTTCTCGCTTTACGCCTTTGGAGGGCAGTTGTTCCAAAGTCATCATTCATTTTCTCCTATCCCACAATGGTGGTTTCCTTGACGGCCAGATTGTCGTAATCCATGGCGATCAACTTTCCGGCGGCCTCTGAGGTACACATGAACCAGGTGCTCACACCCCAGGCGTCCATCCTTGTTACGGTGAAAAAGTCGGTTTGGGCAGAAACAGGTTCTCTTGCGTCAATATAGTAATCGGAGTAGAGATACACCAAATCTACCTCACGCTCCGGCAGCCACTTGGCCCGGCGCACACGAGGCTTGCCGTTTTTCAGAGTCTTTTCTCTGGGGTTCTCAAACCACGCCAGTTCCTTGAGCTTCAGGCCGGTGAAGGTATCCATGAGCCGCTGGGCAATCTCCCGGTGGGTAAATACTCCGCAGTCCCAGGAGCCCATCAGCCATGTTTGTATAAAGTCGCCCACCTTGCTGCCAGGGGCAGGCGGCCCGTAGACGCTCTCGTCCGCCCACATGACCTCTATCTTTTCGCATTGATCCGGCCGAGGACAGGACTGCTTGTTGCTATAGCGGTACATGATATTCACATAGCCGAAGTCCTTGCCGGTTCGGTCATGACCGACGGCTTCCACTTTATAGGCAGTTATGGACATTGCAGTTCCACCTCCTGAGCCAGTACAAATCCGCACAGCCCAAGGGAAGAGTCGATGACAAATACCCGGATGTGCTCCCGGTCCATGCGCTCCCGCAGTTCCTCGATGCTGCAACAGGCGGGAAAGCCGTAAGAGATGGTCCCGCCCAGCAGGTCTTTGTACTGTTCAAAAAATCCGTCCAGGGTTATTTCGTCCATGCCAAAGAGGATGTTATCCTGAACCACATTTTCAAACCAGTGGGCCAACAGGCCGGTGAAGTGAACGGATACTTTCTCTCCGGTCTCGGTCTGGGTATCCATGTGCAGGGTGTGGGCTTCAAAGTCAGTGCAGCAGCGCAGGACTTTGTTGTCGTGCAAATTTTCAAAGGATTGAATCAGCGTACTCACAGGGATTCCCCCTCATCCATGAGCTGTTCCTGGACCTCTTTGGGCAGATCGTTCCATAAAATGTCGTATGTAAAATCCCGAATCTCCGGGTAACACTCTCGTGCGGTCTTTTCCGCCGTTTCCCGATCCAGGTAGTGCATCTCTTGATGGAAAAACCAGTTGAGCTTTTCCATCAGCCGATAGAGGCGAATCTGTTCTTCTTGGGTCATGGGACACCTCCTCGGATTAGCAAAGGATAGATAGCTGTACTTACGCCAGCTCTGCGTCCAATATCTGGACTGGTTTTCCTTTCTCGTTCACATAGTAAAGGGCGATATAGTCAATGCCGTCCCGCTTGACCTGTTCCCAAGGCATACGCTCGCCGATGATCAATTCCACAGTATCCGTCTCATCTGGTTCGAAGTCTTCTTTTTCGTCCTCGTAGTCCACGCTGTACCCCAGCTCCAGCACCAACTTGGAGGCGGGGATTTCATACCGCTTGAGGAGACGGCGTTCCAGTTCGGATGGATCATGTTCATTGCAGAACATATTGTCGTAGCCATGCCGTCCACCATCAAAGATGACGAACTCCTCGCCGCTCTCTGGGTCGCGGGCTGCCACCAATCCGGGAGCATCATCGCTGTCTACAATATAGGATTGGGGTTCTCCTTTCAACGTGAGCAAATCTCCGTAATACCAAACCTCCAGCAGTTCATTGCCAGTGGTAGAACACAATGTCACGGTGGGCAGGCGTTTTTGCGTCCACTCTTTCACATGGCCGGTGAGCCAGGTGGGATAACGGGGAGAGGGCGGGGATGTGACTTCTTTCGAAGATACGCCGTGTGTGCGGTTCCACGGCTCCATATCTAAACTGACCGTCCAGTCGCCGTCTATATATTTCATTTTGGAATTGGCCTTGATGTAGTCCTCTCCCCAGAGGGCTACATCCGCCTTGCTGTACCAGGTCTTCATGGTGATACCGTCGCCTCTTAGGATCTCGCAGCAAATATGCTCCTCCGGCTTTGCGTTCCGCAGTTTGAGCATACACAAAATTTCCGTATCTTCTGGGGTGATCTCCCGGAATGTAAATTTGAATGACATTTTGTTGTCCCCCTTACAGTACCCAGGACATGATGCTGGTCACAATCAGCACGATTCCCAGTAGGAAGAAGATCACCCGCCTGGAGCCGCGGCCATAGCGGTGAGAGTCCGGCTTGCCGGTGGGGTCGCAGAGCCAGTTCCAGTTCAAAATGGCTCCGATCAGAATTACCACGCCAATGGCTAGGGTGACAAAGTTCCAATGCTCCTGTAAAAAGGCAGTAATCTGCTCGCTGTTCATTTAGGTATCCTCCTCTCTTTACCCCTGTATATCCGCATCAACGGCCCCTTTTTTCAGTGTCCCATCCACAGTGATCACATGGCCCCAGAACAGATCATCGTCCTCAAACCATGCAGTAAAGCGCCCACCAGGAGATACTGTAAACTCAGTGAGCAGGATGCGCCGGGCGAACTCATCCTCCGTGATGGGGTCTTTCTCTGGGTCTCGGTCGGTCTGGTCATTGTCCGCCAGCCATTCGTTGGCCCGCACCGTGAGCTTCTGGGCAGCCATGGCCCGCAGGGACTGGTCCCAAGTCTCCTGGTCGGCCAGCAGCTTCTTCATCACGTTGACGGCGCGGGTCCAGGAGGCTTTCTTTTCCATATCTACGTCCAGCGAAATGCGGACTTCACTTCCCATCCACGGACAGGTCCCATCGAATGTGCTCAATTCACGGTCCAGGGTGAGGGTCCCCAGCACTTCATCTTTCAGAAGGATAGGTTTTATATACTCCGCCCAGATCGCTTCCAGAGCAGGGCAGGGGACATTTTCCTCCAGCACCGCCGTAACATACCACTGAGGTTCGTAGAGGGCATCACCTTTCCAGCCGCGGGCTTTGATCCGGTAGATCTGGCCCTTGGTAAACCGCTTGGAATAGTCGCCGGCATCCCGTTCCTTGTCCGTCAGCGGCCAGCTCAGGTAGCATCGACCGGAGATCGCCTGTCCGGTCTGGACATCCGCCATGGCGAGGGCATGGGTATGCGCCGCCCAGTAGGTATCCAGAAAGGTTTTGTCCGCGCTGACACCGTCCTGAATCAGTACCAGTTTTTCCTCATCTTCTGGGGCGTACAGGGCAATAAAGTCCTTGGCCGTTCTCTTTTTCATGGACTTCTCCTTACGCAAATACTTGCCGGTATTTCTCTTTCAGGTCTTTCGGCGCAGACTTGATGACTTTGCTGCCGCCATTTTCGGAGGATGAACCCCAAATGGCCCAGAGCACATCACGCCACAGGTAGGCCGGCGCCTTTTTGTCACTGCGGGATTCGTCCGGCAGGTAATATTCCAGATGCGTCTTAATTTCCAGTAGAGCATCCAGGCTCTCCTCATTGGCGATCAGAGTGCGGAACTCCTTTACGGGCTTCAGATTCTGCATGGACTGGACACCGTGGACCAACACCGGCAGGGACTGGGAAGTAAACCCGTACTTCTCGAAAAAGGTGTGAATAAACTTTTCCTGCAAAGAGGAGTGCTCGGCATCACAGCGATCCAGGTAATCGCACACCAGCCGCCACCACTTCGGCCCCTCCAGCCCCAAGGCAAACACGGCAAAGGTGCCAGGCATGGCACAGGCTTGATCCGCGAGGTTTTGATACCACTCATCCTCCCGCATGGCCAGCCGGGCATAATTCTCCATTCGGACATGGAGGCGGGGGTACCGCACTGCACAGGCGAACAACTGGTTGATGCTCTTCCTAGGCAGGCCGGGAATGGGCAGGTAGATCTTCTCGGGCCCCCTGAACTCGATGGAATAGCTGCGGGGAAACCCCGGCTGCTCCAAAGTCTCAATCAGATAGGTGAGAGCTTCCTCACAGGCCCCCTCGCCGCAGTCTCTGGCGGTGATACAGATGGTGGCAAAGGCGTCATTGGCTGATGCGGTCAGGTGCTTGGTCTTTCTCTTTTGGATGGAGGGCGGTAGCTTGCCGCTGCCATGGGTTTTCAGTTCCTTTACCATAGCGGGGCAGAGCTGGGAAACCAGCCCCAGGATGTGTTCGGTGGTGATGGAGTCGTAGCTGGCCCCATACACCGTATGGCAGACAGCCACATAGCAGGCAAAGTGCAGCAAGCCATCATCTGCATCTTCCAGTGGCAGCTCTGGGCGAACTGTACAGGGCGGAAAGACGGTGAAACCGTCCTCCCGTTGCCCTACATCGAAGTACCGTTCCTGTACCTGGCTTTCGATGTACTTCCCCAGCTTATAGCGGATCTCCTGCCAGCCCACCAGCCGTCGGAGAGCATCGCAGAAGACGACTGCTTCTTCATAAGGAAAGCCCTTCAGCGGCAGTCTGAACAGATATCGTTCCAGCAGCTGATCAGGAAGAAACGGTGTTCCTTTGTGATTCCGCACCACGGTGGGAAAGCCAGCGTGATTTTCACGGGCGGTGCCGTTCAGGATATCCTGGATGCAGAGATCGGCTTCTGCCAGCACCTCTGGGAAGGTGTCCGGCTTGTGGATCAGATAGTAGCGGTCATGTACGCCGTCACGCTTTGGCAAACTCATGGTGCGTTCTCCTTTCAAGTCTGCTGATGCTGCATGGAGACGATCTGGCAGTCTGGACAGAACTCCACATAGAGGGTTCCTTCTGCACAGTCAAACACCGTATCCCACTGAACCTGAGCCAAATACTTCATGGGTTTGCCGCACTGGGGACAAGTGGTATATTCTGCATCCTGAACCCAGTTGCCAAAGCCGCCGATGGTGTTTACATCCTCACGGGCGCATCCATAAAACAGGGGAACAGGAGATTTGCCCAGCACAAAGGGATTCTCGGTGAGGGCCTTGTACTCCTCGGGGCTAACATAGCAATCCATCTTTTCCTCTCCGTCAAAAAGTTCAGAAGGAAAGATCTCCACGCCGCCGTCCAAAGTGAAGCGATTGAAAGCTGGACCTTTCAAAAATCCCACACAGCTGGGGCAGCAGGTGGCGGTCAGGATGCCATTCAGCCCCAGGAACCGGAGCCGCTCGTCCCGACCATCCAGTACCAGCATATCCGCCATACGCCCGCCGCAGTGGGGGCAGGTGTCCTTTCGCGCCCGACCAATGCGGACAGGGGATGCTTCGCTGGAAGCTCCCTTGACCATGGGATAACAGGTGTCGAAGGTGAGCTGAGTTCGGCGGCCCTCTTTATCAAAAGTCCAGCCGCCGATCTGGGCGTAGCTGGATGGGTCCACATAGAGGCCCTTTCGCCAGGGGCGAGGATTCCGCTCCAGCTCCAGCAGTGTCTCCATTGCTTTGTCATCTCCCTGCATAGCAAGGCAGCTCATCAGCTGGGAGGCTACGTTGGAATCTTCCGTGGACAACAGCGCATGGATCAGGCCATCCCGCACATCGGCGGGAGCGTGATAATAGATCTCACAGGGCCAGAACACCTCAGCGGCCAGTGCCGCCCGCTGAATCTCCGGGGTGATGGCGTTCCGGTAACTGAGCAGCTGCCAAAAGTCATTGAGTTCCGGGTCCTCCATCTCTTCCAGCCGCTGGATGTTCTGAATCAGATTTTGCTGCTTTTCCGCGATCTGTTCCGGTGTCCAGGCGAGGGCCGCGTTTCGATCCTGTTCACACTTGCATTTCCAACACAATCCCTCATAGCCCAAGGGGGTCCCACAGCTGGGGCAGGTATATTTCAGACTCATCTTGATTGACTCCTTTCAAATAAAAGAAAAAGCCCTGCATCCTGAACCGCCCCATATTGTGCGGACAGTACAAAAAAGAGGCCTGCAAGGGGTAGAACAAGCGAATCAAAGACTGGCCTGGCGAAGCGAGAGCGGAGCCAGGCCAGTCTT
>NZ_NFKB01000028.1:0-47104 GCF_002160175.1 Faecalibacterium sp. An192 | reverse complement strand
GCCGCTTGAAAAAGTGATGAAATGCTTGAGCCGTATGACGGGAAATCTGTCACGTACGGTTCTTAGGCGGGAAAGCGGTGGTAACACCGCCGACCCAGCCGATTACGCGCCGCTGGTGGAGCGCCTGCACGGGCAGGTCATCAAAATCTCGCCCACCTCCACCAACTACATCAACCCGATGGACCTGAACCTGGACTATTCGGACGATGAAAGCCCGCTGTCGCTGAAGAGCGACTTCATCTTGTCGCTGTGCGAGCTGATCGTGGGCGGAAAGGACGGATTACAGCCGGTACAGAAAACCATCATTGACCGCTGTGTGCGGCTGGTCTATCAGGACTACCTCAACGATCCGCGCCCGGAGAATATGCCCATTCTGGAGGATTTATACGACCTGCTGCGGGCGCAGGATGAGAAAGAGGCGCAGTACATCGCCACGGCGCTGGAAATCTACGTCACCGGCTCCCTCAACGTGTTCAACCACCGCAGCAACGTGGACATCAACAACCGCATTGTTTGCTATGACATCAAGGAGCTGGGCAAGCAGCTGAAAAAGATCGGGATGCTGGTGGTGCAGGACCAGGTGTGGAACCGCGTCACCATCAACCGGGCGGCCCGTAAGTCCACCCGCTACTACATCGACGAGATGCACCTGCTGCTCAAAGAGGAACAGACCGCCGCCTATACGGTGGAGATTTGGAAGCGGTTCAGAAAGTGGGGCGGCATCCCGACCGGGATCACCCAGAACGTGAAGGACCTGCTTTCTTCCCGCGAGGTGGAGAACATCTTTGAAAACTCCGACTTCGTGTATATGCTCAACCAGGCGGGCGGCGACCGGCAGATTTTGGCCCGGCAGCTGGGCATTTCCCCGCACCAGCTGTCCTATGTGACCCACTCCGGCGAGGGCGAGGGGCTGCTGTTCTACGGCTCCACGATTCTGCCCTTTGTGGATCACTTCCCGAAAAACACCGAACTGTATCGCATTATGACGACCAAACCCCAGGAAATGAAGGAGGCTGATGGACGATGAAACCCGAAATTCTGCATAACGACCACATGATGTTTCTGGACCGGGCGCTGGAAACCCAGCGCACCGCGCTCCTGACGGCGATGGCGGACGCCGTTTCCGAGTGCCGCACGGCGGCGGATCAGGCCGCTGAACTGACCGAGACCGGCGAGACCGGCCTGCTGCGGCTGGTGGAGATTCTGTGCGCCGCCAAGGTCCAGCGCGGGCAGGCCGGTGAGACTGTGCTGGAGGGCACCGAGGTCCAGATTTTGGCCGACGTAGTGGCCCAGCTCTACGCCTGCCTGACCGAGTGCCGCTTCGTGGGTCCGCTGGGGCTGGCGGCCTATGCGGAGCTTTCCAGCATGGCGGCCTCCCTCATGCTGGGGGAATGGTTTGATTAAGGAACCGCGCCTGCGCTTCACGGAGGAAGAACGGGCGGACCCGGCGCTGGAAAAGCCCATCCGCAAGGCGGAGAAGGCCGCCGTCAAAGCGGACAAGGCGCAGGCAAAAATCCCGAAAAAGCAGGTCAAACGGGCCGAGGTGGACCCCAAGACCGGCAAGGTCACGACCAAGCTGGTGCTGGAGGATAAGCCCCGGCCGCCCTCCAAACTGTCCCATACAGTGCGGGACGCGCCGGGCAACGCAGTGGCGGGCAAGCTCCACCAGGAGATCCGCAAGACCGAGGACGGTAACGTGGGCGTGGAAAGCGCCCACAAGTCTGAGGAAGCCGTAGAGACCGGCGTGCATCTGGCGAGGGAGGGCTACCGCAGCCACAAACTGAAACCTTACCGCAAGGCCGCCCAGGCCGAGCGGAAGCTGGAAAAGGCCAACATCGAGGCGCTGTTCCAGAAGTCTGTCTATGAAAACCCTGCGGCAGCCAGCAACCCGCTGTCCCGCTGGCAGCAGAAACAGCAGATCAAGAAGCAGTACGCCGCCGCCAAACGGGCCGCACAGTCCGGCGGGAGCGCCGCCGGTGCCGCCCAAAAGACCGGCAAAGCGGCCAAGACGGTCAAGGAGAAAGCCCAGCAGGCCGGGGCCTATGTGATGCGCCATAAAAAGGGCTTTGGCATCGCCCTGGGCCTATTTTTAATCGTCTGCTTGCTGCTCAACACCATGTCCTCCTGCTCCATGATGGCGCAGAGCATCGGTTCGATGATCTCCGGCACCACCTACCCATCGGATGACCCGGAGCTGGTGGCGGTGGAGGCCAACTACGCCGCCAAGGAGGCCGCGCTGCAAGCCGAGATCGACAACATCGAGAGCAGCCACCCCGGCTATGACGAGTACCGCTATGACCTGGATATGATCGGCCACGACCCCCACGAGCTGGCGGCCTACCTGTCCGCTGTGCTGCAAGGCTACACGCGGGCAAGCGCCCAGGCGGAGCTGGAACGCATTTTCGCGGCCCAATACCAGCTGACGCTGACCGAGGAAGTGGAGGTGCGCTACCGCACCGAGACCCGGACAGACAGCGAGGGCAACGAGTATGACGTGGAAGTGCCCTACAACTACTACATCTTAAATGTGACCCTCACCAGCAAGCCCATCTCCTCCGTGGCGTTGGAGCTGCTGACGCCGGATCAGCTGGAAATGTACCAGGTGTACCGGCAGACGCTGGGCAACAAGCCCCTGATCTTCGGCGGCGGGTCCGCCGACACCAGCGATTCCGAGAGTTTGGCCGGTGTGGAGTTTGTCAACGGCACCCGGCCCGGCAATCAGGCGGTGGTGGACATCGCCAAAAGCCAGGTGGGCAACGTGGGCGGCCAGCCCTATTGGAGCTGGTACGGCTTTAATTCCCGCGTGGAGTGGTGCGCTTGCTTCGTGTCCTGGTGTTACGGCCAGATGGGCCTTTCCGAGCCGCGCTTTGCCGCCTGCCAGTCCCAGGGCATCCCCTGGTTCCAGTCGCACGGACAATGGGGCGGGCGGGATTACGCCAACATCGCCCCAGGCGACGCTATCTTCTTCGATTGGGACTTGGATGGCAGCGCCGACCATGTGGGCATCGTAGTGGGCACCGACGGCAGCCGGGTTTACACCGTAGAGGGTAATTCCGGCGACGCCTGCAAAATCAAGAGTTATTCCCTGACCTACGAGTGCATCAAGGGCTACGGCTTGATGAACTGGTGACAAATTTTTATGAAGAATAGGAGTGATTTGACTATGGCTAAAAACAAAATCGAGCGCATCGACCAGGAGATCGCCAAAACCCGCGAGAAGATCGCGGAACAGCAGGAAAAGCTGAAAGACCTGGAAGCGCAGAAAACCGAGGCGGAGAACCTGGAGATCGTCCAGATGGTCCGCGCCCTGCGTATGACCCCGGCCCAGCTGTCCGCCATGCTGTCTGGCGGCATGGTGCCCGGCCGGGCGGTGGGTTCTGCCAATCCCGAACAGGAGGAAATGACCCATGAAGAATAAAAAGATTTTCAGAACCTTTGCCGCCCTTTGCACCTGCCTGATGCTGATGGGCGGCTTCTCTGTGACCGCCTTTGCCCAGGGCACTGACCCTGCGCCCACGGCCACACCGGCGGCGGACGCCACCAACGACAGCAACGTGGTGGTGGAGGAAACCGAGGACAGCCCCGCCCTGACCCCGGAGGGCAACGCCGCCCTGGTGGATGACTTTGGCGGCAACAAGCAGCTCATCACCGTCACCACCAAGGCGGGTAACTATTTTTACATCCTCATTGACCGCGCCAACGAGGACAAGGAGACCGCCGTCCACTTCTTGAACCAGGTGGACGAGGCTGACCTGGAGGCGCTGATGGAGGACGGCGAGACGGCGGAGGAAACGCCCGCTGTCTGCAACTGCACGGAAAAGTGCGCCGCCGGTGCGGTGAACACGGCCTGCCCGGTCTGTGCCGTGAACATGGCGGAGTGTACGGGCCAGGAGCCGGAACCTACGCCCGCCCCGGAAACAGAGCCGGAGCCGGAACAGGAACCGGCGGGGCTGAACCCGGCGATGCTGCTGGTGGTACTGGCTGTGCTGGGCGGCATCGGTGCGCTGGTCTACTTCAAATTCATCAAGCAGAAGCCCAAGACCAAGGGCAGCGACAATCTGGATGATTACGACTACGGCGAGGACGATACCGAACAGGAGGACGAGGACCCCTGGGAGACGGAGGAATCCGATGAGCCGGAGGACGCCGGCGGGGGCGGCGATGAAGAAAGCGAGAACCCGGCCCAATGACCCGGTTCACCGACAGCCCCTATGAATCCATGATGACGCGCAGGCCGGAGGGCGGGAAGGCAGCTTCCCGTCCTCCCTCTTTATCTCCCGGCCACCCCTGTTATGGCTGCGGAACCTACCGCCCCGGCCAGCCCTGCGTGGGCTTCTGCCACAAAGAGCTGACTGCGTGGCTGCGCGAAAGGAGGAAGCAAAAATGAAATTGGTAATTGCCGAAAAGCCCTCGGTGGCAAAATCCCTGGCCGCCGTTTTGGGGGCCACTACCCGCAAAGACGGCTACCTGGAGGGCGGCGGTTGGCTGGTGAGCTGGTGCCTGGGGCACCTGGCCGGGCTGGCAGACGCCGCCACCTATAACCCCGACTACGCCAAGTGGCGCTATGATGACCTGCCCATTTTGCCGGAGTCCTGGCGCTTCATCATCGCCAAGGACAAGCGGGATCAGTTTGACGTACTGCGCACCCTGCTGCGGCGGGAGGACGTGACCGAGGTAGTCAACGCCTGCGACGCCGGGCGCGAGGGCGAGCTGATTTTCCGAACGGTCTACTGCCTGGCGGGCTGTCAAAAGCCCATGAAACGGCTGTGGATCTCCAGCATGGAGGATTCCGCCATCTGGGAGGGCTTTGCACACCTGCGCCCCGGCGCGGACTATGACGGGTTGCACCAGGCGGCCCTCTGCCGGGCCAAGGCCGACTGGCTGGTGGGCATCAACGCCACCCGGCTGTTTTCGGTGCTGTACCACCGAACCCTCAACATTGGGCGGGTCATGTCCCCGACGCTGGCTCTCATCGTCCAGCGGGAGGCTGAAATCGACGCCTTCAAGCCGGTGCCATTCTATACCGTGGCGCTGGACCTGCCCGGTTTGACCGCTGCCAGCGCCCGCATGGACAAAAAAACCGATGCCGAACAGCTGAAAACTGCCTGCCAGGGCAGCACAGTGACGGTTAAACAGGTGGATCGCAGGGACAAATCCGAGAAGCCACCCGCCCTCTATGACCTCACCACCCTCCAGCGGGACGCCAACCGCCTGCTGGGGTTCACGGCGCAGCAGACGCTGGACTATCTGCAAAACCTCTATGAAAAGAAGCTCTGCACCTATCCCCGGACGGACAGCCGCTACCTGACCTCCGATATGGCCGAGGGCCTGCCGGTGCTGGTGAATCTGGTCGCCAACGCCATGCCGTTCCGCAAAGGCATCGCCATTTCCTGCGATGCGGCGGCGGTCATCAACGACAAGAAAGTGACCGACCACCATGCCGTGATTCCTACCCGCAACATCCGGGAAGCGGACCTGTCGGCTTTGCCGGTGGGCGAACGGGCCATTCTGGAGCTGGTGGCGCTGCGGCTGCTGTGTGCGGTGGCCCCGCCCTATATCTATGATGAAACTTCTGTCACGGTAGAGTGCGCCGGTGCGGGGTTTACCGCCAAGGGCCGCATGGTAAAGCAATCCGGCTGGCGGGCGCTGGACGCCGCCTACCGGGCCAGCATGAAAAATGTGGAGCCGGACAAAGAGGCCGAGGACAAAGCCCTGCCGGAACTGACCGAGGGCCAGGAGCTGCCGGTCGCCGGTGCTGCCGTCAAGGAGGGCAAGACCACCCCGCCCAAGCACTTCACCGAGGACACGCTGCTTTCTGCGATGGAAACTGCCGGAAAGGACGATATGCCGGAGGACGCCGAACGTAAGGGGCTGGGCACCCCCGCCACCCGCGCCGGGATTTTAGAGAAATTGGTGTCCACCGGCTTCCTGGAACGCAAAAAGAGCAAGAAAACCGTGCAGCTTTTGCCGTCCCACGACGCCATTTCCCTGATTACCGTCCTGCCGGAGCAGCTGCAATCCCCACTGCTGACCGCTGAGTGGGAGTACCGGCTGGGTGAGATCGAGCGCGGTGAGCTGGCCCCGGAGGACTTCATGGCCGAAATCACCGCCATGCTGAAGGAGCTGGTGGGGACCTATCAGGTCATCAAGGGCAGCGAGTATCTATTTGCCCCGCCCCGCGAGGTGGTGGGCAAATGCCCCCGCTGCGGTGGTGAAATTGCAGAAACGCAAAAGGGCTTCTTCTGCCAGGACCAATCTTGCAAATTTGCGATCTGGAAGAACAACAACTGGTGGGCAGCGAAGCGCAAGCAGCCCACCAAGGCCATTGTGGCGGCGCTGCTGAAAGATGGCCGCGCCCATGTGACCGGGCTGTACTCCGAGAAAAGCGGCAAGACCTATGACGCTACCGTGGTACTGGAAGATACCGGCCAGTACGTCAACTTCAAGCTGGAATTTGACCGGCAGAAAGGCGGCGGTAAATGAAACTGAGTTTGTATGAACAGGAATCCATTATCCTCTACAACCAGGCCGAGGCCACCGCCGAGGTCTACTCCCATGACCCGCGCCTGCTGGAAAAGCTGCGGCGGCTGGCGGAGAAATACCCGGACCAGATCGTGAAAAAGGATCGCCAGACCTTTACGGTGCCCAAACGCTGCGTGTCGGTGCGGGAGCCGTACAGCGCCGAGCGCCGAAAGGCCGCCAGCGAACGGGCCAAGGCTGCCGGGTACAAACCGCCCGTCCCGAAAGCGGGCGGCAAGTGAGCATGGGCGAGAGCGTCTTTGAAGTCGTAAAACAGTCCCTCACCGTCCGGGAGGCGGCGGAGCTTTACGGCATCGCGGTGGGGCGCGGCGGCATGGCCTGCTGCCCCTTCCACGATGACCGCCACCCCAGCATGAAGGTGGACACCCGTTTCCACTGTTTTGGCTGCGGTGCAGACGGCGACGTGATCGACTTCACCGCCCGGCTCTACGACCTGTCCCCCAAGGAGGCCGCCGAAAAGCTGGCCCAGGATTTTGACCTTTCCTATGACAGCAAGGCCCCGCCCCGGCGAAGCTATGTCCGGCAAAAATCTGAGGCGCAGGTGCGGAAAGAAAAGCGCGAACACGGCTGGCGCGTCCTGACAGACTACTATCATCTGCTCCGAAAATGGGAGGCCGACTATTCCCCTAAGACGCCGGACGAGGACCCGCACCCGCGCTTTTTGGAGGCCGTCCAGAAAAAAGACTACATGGCGTATCTGCTGGACACCTTTCTCGACAGCAGCACCGAGGAACAGGACCAGTGGATCGCAGAACACACCGCTGAAATTTCGGCCATAGAAGGGAGAGTGAACATCATGGCTGATAAACCCACCAACCGGGAACGGTTGCAGCAAATCACGGCGGGCATCGAGCAGGGCATCAAGGAACTGTTCGAGAGCGAAAAGTATATGCGCTACCTGTCCGTGATGTCCCGATTCCACCGCTACTCCGTCAACAACACCATGCTCATCTATATGCAGAAGCCGGACGCCACGCTGGTGGCCGGGTACAACAAGTGGAAAAATCAGTTTGAGCGCCATGTGAAGCGCGGCGAACACGGCATCACCATCATCGCGCCCACGCCGTTCAAGAAAAAGATTGAGGAACAGAAACTGGACCCGGACACCAAGGCCCCCATCCTGGACGCGGAGGGCAAAGCGGTCATGGAGGAACGGGAAGTTGAAATCCCCATGTTCCGCCCGGTGAAGGTGTTTGATGTGAGCCAGACGGACGGGAAACCGCTGCCGGAGCTGGCGTCCACCCTTTCCGGGAGTGTCCAGAACTACGAGGCTTTCATGGAGGCCCTGCGCCGGTCCGCGCCGGTGCCGCTCTCCGTGGAGTCGATGGCCGCCAAAATGGACGGGTATTTCTCGCCGGACCAGCAGCGCATCGCCATCCGGGAGGGCATGAGCGAGGTGCAGACGGTTTCCGCCGCCGTCCATGAGATCGCCCACAGCAAACTGCACAACTACGCCAAGGCCCAGGAGGAAGCGGCCAGGGCCGGTGACAAGGAGCCGCCCAAGAAGAAAGACCGCAACACCGAGGAGGTGGAGGCCGAGAGCATTTCCTACGCGGTTTGCCAGTATTACGGTATCCAGACCGGCGAGAACAGCTTCGGCTACATCGCCACCTGGAGCCAGGGTAAGGAACTGCCGGAGCTGCGGGCCAGTTTGGAGACCATCAACAAGGCAGCCGGGGAACTGATCGCGGACATTGACCGGCATTATAAGGTTATCTGCAAGGAGCGCGGCATTGACCTGACTGCTGCCCCGGAACCGCAGCGGGACCCTATCGAGCAGCTGGCAGCCGACATCGACCAGTTTTCTTTTGACTATGATACCTATGAATACCGGGATCAGGTGGACAATCGTGAGGATGCGCTGCGGGAACTGACCGCTGCGCTCCGCAGCGGGGATGCCAGCGGTGTTCGGGACTGGCTCCAGGAAATTGCCGATGAAAATGAACCTGGAGAAGCGGCCACAAAAGCTGCCGAGCTGTTGGATCGTCTGGAGCAACTGGTGCCGGAACCTGACCCCAACCTTGTGAAAATGGCGGATGAAGCGATGGCGATGGGCATAGAAACCACCCCGCCCAGCACCGAGTACCGCGAGGCCCTGCTGGTGCTGGACGATACCACCTATCTTCATGTTCAGCCCTGCGACACCGGCTGGGACTACACGCTCTACGATGTGGCGACCATGAAGCAGCTGGACGGCGGCCAGCTGGATGCGCCGGAGCTGCCCATGTCCACCGCCGCGCTGAAAATCTGTGAGATGCACGGGATGGGCGGCCAATCCATTCAGTATGCGCCGTTGCCCATAATCGAGACCTTGCAGGAGGCGGCTGTCCAGCAGATGCAGACAGCGGCCAAGGCCGCCGCCCCGGAAACCACCCAGCTGCCGGACGCCCCGGAACAGCATCTGGACGAATACCCCATGCCGGACCCCACGCTGACCCAGGACGATTTGGAAAAGTGCGGCTACATGGACGGGGACCTTCTGCCCCTTTCCAAAGAACGCGCCTATGAGCTGATGGAGCGCGACCTGACCGTTTACATCATCCAGCAGGGCGAGAACCCGGCGATGGCTTTTGATACCGCCGACCTGGACGCCCACGACGGGATCTTCGCCGTCACCCGCGAGGAATGGGAGGAAAGCCCGGATTTTGATGCCCAGGTCAAGGCGCGCATGGACCACCAAGAGGAACGGGAGCAGGCGTTCCTCGACCACAAGGGCGATTGCTTCGCTATTTATCAGGTGAAGCACACCGACGAGCTGCGGGACATCCGCTATGAGGGGCTGGAGTGGATCAAGTCCATCGGGCAGACGGTGCAGCGGGACAATTATGATCTGGTCTACACCGCGCCGCTGGCCCCCGGCGACCTGAAAGGCAGCGTGCTGGACAATCTTGAATACCGTTTCAACAATGAACACCCAGCCGACTACCGCCATCCGTCCATGAGCGTCAGCGACATCGTTGCCATCAAGCGGGACGGCAAGGTATCCTGTCATTACTGCGACAGCTTCGGCTTTGCCGAGGTTCCCGGCTTCCTGCCGGACAATCCGCTGAAAAATACGGAGATGGCCGTGGAGGATGACTACGGCATGATCGACGGTATTATCAACAACGGCCCCAAGGAGCAGACGGTGGCCCAGCTGGAACAGCAGGCCCGCAGCGGCCAGCCCATTTCCCTGATGGACCTGGCTGCCGTCGCCCACCGGGAGGACCGGGACAAGAAGAAATCCGTTGTGGAGCAGCTGAAAAGCCAGCCCAAACCCGAACATAAAAAGACAGCGCCAAAAAAGAGCGCGGAAAGGGAGATCTGATATGAACACTTTGACCTTTGAGGAAACCAACCTGCTGTGCATCTACAACCCCGGCACCCGCCAGGGGGCCATCGAGGCCCTGACCGAGATGCGCGGCCACTTGCAGGCGGACGAGGCCGAGCTGCTGGCCCTGACCGACAGCACCCTCGCCAAGCTGCGCGCCATGCCCGACGCCGAGTTTGACGAGCTGGAGCTGTACCCGGATTTTGACGAGTAAACCCCTGTTTTAACCAGCCGGGGCGGCCGCCGTGCCGCCCCATTTTCATATCCGAAGGAAGGGAGGATAGAACCCCATGCCAACCAAAGCAGAACAATATGCGCAGATGGCCGACCAGGTGGCGCGGCAGCTCACCGGCAGCTGGCAGGAGTGGGCGGGCTTTCTCACCACCGCCGCCCGGCTTTACAAATATCCGTTCCATGAGCAGCTGATGATCTACGCCCAGCGCCCGGACGCCACCGCCTGCGCCGAGTACGACCTGTGGAACAACCGCATGGGCCGGTATGTGCGGCGCGGGTCCAAGGGCATCGCCCTGGTGGATGATTCCGGGGACCGGCCCCGGCTGCGGTATGTGTTTGATATTTCCGACACCGGCACCCGTGAACACTCCCGCACACCCTGGCTGTGGACGATGAACGAGGAACACACCGCGCCGGTCATGGCGATGCTGGAGCGAAACTATGACGTAGGCGGCGGAGACCTGGCCCAGCAGCTGGCCGATGTGGCTGCCGGTCTGGCGGAAGAATACTGGACGGACCACCGGCAAGACATTCTTTACATCGTTGACGGTTCCTTTTTGGAAGAGTACGATGAAGAAAACATCGGGATGCAGTTCAAATCCGCCGCCACGGTCAGCATCACCTACGCCCTGATGTCCCGCTGTGGGCTGGAGCCGGAGCAGTATTTCAGCCATGAGGATTTCATGGCGATTTTCGACTTCAATACCCCCGCTACCGTGGGGGCGCTGGGCACGGCGGTCAGCCAGATAAACCAGCAGGTGCTGCGGCAGATCGGCGTCACCATCCAGAACTATGAGCGCGCCAAGAGCGCGGAAAGGAGTGCCACACATGGAGAACAACCTGACTTACACGAGGAACGGCGATTACCTGATCCCCGACCTGAAGCTGTCCGAACAGCCGGAGAAGCCCCTGGGCAAGTACGGCAGGATGAGGAAAGCGTACCTGAAAGAACACCGGCCCATCCTCTACAACCAGCTGCTGATGAGCGAGAAGCTGTACCCGCATCTTCGGGAGATCGACGAGACCGCGAACAGCCGTCTGGATCAGATGATGCCCCGGCTGGCAGAGTCGGCGGGCGCGACGGAGGAACTGAAAGCCCGCGACCCGATGGCCTGGGTGGGCCTGATGAACACCTGCAAGGCCCAGGCGGAGGAGATTCTGCTGGCGGAGCTTATCAACAGCTGACCCTAAACCTGTTCCTCTCCGAAGCGGAACAAATCCAGAATATCGACGAAGCAGAGAGTGTGAAAACGCCCTCTGCTTTTTCTATGTCCAAGCCCGCTGCGCAGGCGGAACCTGTGCGCCGGGCGCTAACCCAGGCGGAGATCGACGCCGCCATCCAGGAATGGAACGGCAAGATCGAGAGCAAGCACGCAGTTGTCCGCTACATGAAGGACCACGCCCGTGAAAAGGACACCGCCGCCTGGTTGCGGCAGGAGTACGGCGATGACCTCCCGGCCCTGCCTGTGACGGTGGACGGCGCGGCGGGCGATGTGCCCTGGCCCAAGGTGCAGCGCCGGATCGCACAGCTCATCAAGGAAGATCGGTTTTACACCGAGGCGGAGCAGGACCGTTTTGACAACATCGACCCCATCGCCATCCGGGAGGTCCTGGCCGAGCGCGGGATCGTGAACGGCCAGGTGGTGGACCCGGAAAAGCTGGACAACGACCCGTTCATCCAGCAGGTCATGCGGGATGTGGAGGCCGTCGCGGCAGAAGAACAGGCCGAGGCCGCATCGAAGCCGCCTGTGCCGGACTTATCCGGCCAGCCCGTCACCCGCGAGGGAGACACCCTCACCATCGGCAGCGGTGAACCCACCCATGAGATCGACATCACGGTGTCGGACGAGGAATATGCCGCCATCCGGGGCACTATCCCGGAGCGCACCTCTTACGACCCGTCCGCCCCGGTCTACAACGTGGGCGATACCGTCTATCTGGATGACCGCGCCCACCAGATTACCGAACTGCGAGAGGATACGGTGCAGCTGCTGCCCACCGGCATGAGCTATCCCATCTACCGGGCCGAAAGCCGGGAACGGTTCGAGCAGCTTCTGCGGGCAGACAACCGCAACGACTTTTACACCGAGTTCCTGCCTGTCAACCCCGACACGGCGGACCAGGACCTACGGGACGTGCTGACCCACGGCCTCATCGGCGCGCCGGACAAGGCGGAGCTTTCCGAACTGCTGCGTACCGGCAAGAGCAACCGGGAGGTCGCCCTGTGGCTGAGCCGGGCCTATCCTGACATCATCGAGACGATGGAGCTGGAGACCGGCGATACCTCCGACTACCGCACCATACCCGAAGGCATTGAGCTGGAAGTGCTGGACGCGGACGAAAAGCGGCTGGCCATGCTGTTCTTCCGCTGGGATGAAGTCGCGCCGCTGCTGCGCGGGTTGTATGCCCGCCAGCTGGACGGCTTCGTACAGGAGCAGGATGAACCGTATATGGAAGTCCCTGCCGCCGTGGAAGAACCTGCCGAACCCGCCAAGCCCATTGAAGAAGCCGCCGAGGCACCGGCGTTCCACTCCGAGACGGTGGCTGTCTACCCCGGCGACAAAAACGGACTTCCCTATGACGTGGTGGTGGAGCGGCTGCACGTTGACCGGCCCGAACCCACGCCGCCCGAACAGCGTCCGCCTGAGAATTTCCGCATTCTGGACGATGACCTGGGGAAAGGCGGGCCAAAGGAAAAGTTCTGGCGCAACATCAAAGCAATCGCCACACTGAAGCAGATCGAGCAGGAAAATCACTATGCCACCCCAGAAGAACAGCATATTCTCTCGCAATATGTAGGCTGGGGCGGCGTGGCGGATGCCTTTGACCCGGACAAACCCGCGTGGGCCGCCGAGTATGCGGAACTGAAGGAACTGCTGACCCCGGAGGAATATGAGGCGGCACGTGCCTCCACCCTCAACGCCCACTACACCAGCCCCACCGTTATCCGCGCCGTTTATGAGGCCGTGGAGCGGATGGGCTTCCGTACCGGCAACATTCTGGAGCCGTCCTGCGGCGTGGGCAATTTCTTCGGGATGCTGCCGGAGAGCATGACCGAGAGCCGTCTGTACGGCGTGGAGCTGGATTCTATCAGCGGCCGGATTGCTAAACAGCTCTACCCCAAGGCCGACATCACCGTGGCGGGCTTCGAGACCACCGACCGGCGGGACTTCTATGACCTTGCCATCGGCAACGTCCCTTTCGGCCAGTATCAGGTGAACGACAAAGCCTACAACAAGCTGGGCTTCAACATTCACAACTACTTCTTTGCCAAGGCGCTGGATCAGGTGCGTCCGGGCGGCGTGGTGGCTTTCGTCACCAGCCGCTATACAATGGACGCCAAGGATTCCACCGTGCGCCGGTATTTAGCCCAGCGGGCCGAACTGCTGGGGGCGATCCGCCTGCCCAACAACGCTTTCCGCGCCAACGCCGGGACCGATGTGGTATCCGACATCCTGTTTCTGCAAAAGCGGGACCGTCCGCTGGACATCGCCCCGGACTGGACCCAAACCGGCCGGACCGAGGAAGGCTTCACGGTCAACCAATATTTTCTCGACCACCCGGAGATGGTGCTGGGCCGTCCCACCGCCGAAAGCACCCAATACGGCAAGCAGGACTACACCGTGGCCCCCATCGAGGGGTTGGAGCTGGCCGATCAGCTGCACGACGCCGTACAGCACATTCACGGCACCTACCAGGAGGCCGCGCTGCCGGAGCTGGGCGAGGGCGAGGACATCGACGAATCCCTCCCGGCTGACCCCAATGTGAAGAATTACTCCTACACGGTGGTGGACGGCGCGGTGTACTTCCGGGAAAACAGCCGCATGGTGCGCCCTGACCTGAACGCTACCGCCGAAGCACGTGTCAATGGGTTGGTGGGGCTGCGGGATTGTGTGCAACGGCTCATCGACCTGGAGATGGACGCCGCCGCGCCGGATGCCGACATCCGGGCGCAGATGGCCGAACTGAACCGCCGCTATGACGATTTCTCTGCCAAGTACGGCCTTATCAATGACCGGGCGAACCGGCTGGCCTTTGCCGATGATTCCAGCTACTATCTGCTCTGCGCGCTGGAGGTACTGGACGAGGATGGCCGGTTGGAGCGCAAGGCAGATATGTTCACCAAGCGCACGATTAAGCCCCATGAGGCCGTCACCACCGTGGACACGGCCAGCGAGGCCCTGGCAGTCTCCATTTCTGAAAAAGCCTGCGTGGATATGGCCTACATGGAACAGCTCACCGGCAAAACCGGCGAAGAATTGGCTGACGAGCTGCGCGGTGTCATCTTCCGTGTACCGGGCCAGACTGAGCCGGACGGAACGCCCCATTATATGACCGCCGACGAGTACCTGTCCGGCAACGTGCGGCGCAAGCTCCGCCAGGCCCAGCGGGCAGCGGAGCAGGACCCGGCCTTTGCGGTCAACGTGGAGGCTCTGACCGCCGCCCAGCCCAAAGACCTGGACGCTTCCGAGATCGAGGTGCGGCTGGGGGCAACGTGGATCGACAAGGAGTACATCCAGCAATTCATGTACGAGACCTTCGACACGCCTTTTTACCTCCAGCGCAGCATTGAAGTCCACTACACCCCCTTTACGGCGGAGTGGCAGATCTCCGGCAAAAATGTCGTGGGGCAAAACAACGTGGCCGCCTACTCGACCTACGGGACCGGCCGCGCCAACGCCTATAAAATCCTCGAAGATTCCCTCAATCTGCGGGACGTGCGTATCTACGACACTGTGGAGGACGCGGACGGCAAGGAGCGCCGGGTGCTGAACGCCAAGGAAACCACCCTGGCCGCGCAAAAGCAGCAGGCCATCCGAGACGCTTTCCGCGACTGGATTTGGCGTGACCCAGAGCGTCGGCAGGCGCTGGTGCGCCAATATAACGAGGAAATGAACGCCACCCGGCCCCGCGAGTATGATGGCAGTCACATCGTTTTCGGCGGTATGAACCCGGCCATCACCCTGCGGGAACATCAGAAAAATGCCATCGCCCATGTGCTGTACGGCGGCAACACGCTGTTGGCTCATGAGGTGGGCGCAGGCAAGACGTTTGAAATGGTGGGGGCCGCGATGGAGGCCAAGCGGCTGGGTCTGTGCCAGAAATCCCTCTTTGTGGTGCCCAACCACCTGACCGAACAGTGGGCTTCGGAGTTCCTGCGGCTGTACCCGTCCGCGAACATCCTGGTAACGACCAAAAAGGACTTCGAGAAGCACAACCGCAAGAAGTTCTGCGCCCGCATCGCCACCGGCGACTACGACGCCATCATCATGGGTCACTCCCAGTTCGAGAAGATTTCCATCAGCAAGGAACGCCAGGAGCGGCTGCTGCATGAGCAGATTTGGGAAATCACCGAGGGCATCGCCGAGGTGGAGGCCAGCGGCGGGGAACGGTTCACCGTCAAGCAGCTGGAACGCACGAAAAAGTCTCTGGAAGCGCGGCTGGAAAAGCTGCAAGCCGAGGGCCGCAAGGACGATGTGGTGACGTTTGAACAGCTGGGCGTAGACCGGCTGTTCGTGGACGAGGCACACAACTACAAGAACCTCTTTCTCTACACAAAAATGCGCAACGTGGCGGGCCTCTCTACGACGGACGCGCAGAAATCCTCGGATATGTTCGCCAAGTGCCGTTACATGGACGAGATCACCGGCAGCCGGGGCGTCATCTTTGCCACCGGCACGCCGGTTTCCAACTCCATGACCGTGCGCCCGTAAGGGGCTGTAATAATCTTACCTTGAGCAAGTAATAGGGCAAGGTATCAAAGCGGAATAATCCGCACCCTATCGTCACCCGACTTATCCAAAAGGGGAAACCCGATGGGGAGTGTAGCATGTCGGAGGGCACGAAACACGGAAACTTCCAAAGTGTTTGCGTGGTAGTGGCGAAAAGTTATGAATAAGGATGAAAGCTAAACTGCCTGAATGACAGTCGGAGATTGGGCAAAATGTTGCTCCATGCGTAAGGAAGTTATACTCGCATGTACTCTGGTGGATATGAGTCGGCCATGCGTATCCACAAGATACCCAGAGTAAATCAGCCATAGGATAATGGAAAACGACGAACGTCACATCCGAAATCATAACAGGCTTATGTTATTACAGTTCTAAACGGGGATTGCCTAAGGTAAAATGCCGAAAATCGGCTATGAGTGCTATGAGAAAAGTGACTCTGAATATTTACTATGGCAACAGAGTCTCCGTAGTAGTCCGAGGACGGGAAAGCCGTCCACATGGCGAAGGGAGACAGTCTTTCTTCAATACAAATAATAAGGAAAGGTGCGTGAGGCATTATGAGAAGTCCCGAAAATGTATTGAAAAGTTTAAGTGAAAAAGCAAAAAACAAAGAGTACAGGTACGAGAGATTATACCGTAACCTGTACAACCCAGAGTTCTATCTGCTTGCATACCAGAATATTGCGACCTCTCAGGGGAGCATGACGGCAGGTGCAGACGGATTCACTCTTGACGGTATGAGCATGGAGCGCATTGAAAAGCTCATTCAGAAGCTGAGAGACCACTCATACCAGCCGAACCCTGCAAGGCGTGTTTATATTGCGAAGAAAAACAGCAGTAAAAAGCGCCCATTGGGGATTCCGTCAACGGACGATAAACTGTTACAGGAAGTTGTCCGTATGATACTTGAAGCAATCTATGAGCCGACATTCTCTGATAATTCACATGGTTTCAGACCGAAAAGAAGTTGCCACACAGCGTTAAAAGAAATCGTAACGCTGTTCACTGGTGCAAAGTGGATAATCGAAGGAGACATTAAGGCTTGTTTTGACAGCTTCGACCACCATATCACAATACAGCTTTTGAGAAAGCGCATAAAAGATGAAGCGTTCATATCGCTGATGTGGAAGTTTCTAAGGGCAGGATATATGGAACAGTGGACATACCATGAAACGTACTCCGGCAGTCCACAAGGCTCCGGTGTCAGTCCGATACTTGCCAACATCTATCTGAATGAACTTGATGAGTTCATGGCAAGGATGAAAAAGAGTTTTGACAAAGGCGATACAAGAAGCCGTAAAGTCCACAAAGACCATGATAAGGTACGCTGGGCTTATCGGAAAGCGCAGAAAAATCTGGAAATAGAGCGCACAGAAGCAAACCTAGCAGCATTTAAAGAAGCAAGGAAAGTGATGTTGTCCACACCACATTTAGACGAGATGGATGAGAATTACAAAAGACTTCAATACAACCGTTACGCTGACGATTTCCTGATTTCAATAACAGGTTCAAAGCAGGATGCTGAAAATATCAAGGAACAGGTAAAGATATTTCTAAAAGACAAGCTAAATCTCACAATGTCGGAGGAGAAAACTCACGTTACCCATTCCTCTGAAAAGGTGCGGTATCTTGGATACGACATAAGAATATCAAGAAGTCAGGACACAAAGCGGACGAAAAAAGGTCTGCAACGGGTGTGGTATGGAAAAGTGCAGTTATATATGCCGAAAGAAAAATGGATTGCGAAACTGCACGAATACGGTGCGTTTAAAATCAAAAAAGACGAAAACGGCAAAGAGATTTGGAAGCCACTCCACAGAGGGGCGCTTATGCCATTAGACGATGTGGCAATCATCAGTAAATATAATTCTGAAATCAGAGGATTGTACAATTATTACAGGTTAGCAATCAATGTATGCAATCTGGGGAAATTTCATTCTATCATGCGTGGAAGCTGTTTAAAGACGTTGGCGGCAAAATATAATTCTTCTGTTATGAAGATGTATAAGAAATACCGTAGCGTAAAGGGCGACTTTGGCGCAGATTACAAAACCAAGAGTGGAACAAAGCGGTGTGAGTTTTACAATGAAGGATTTAGGCGTAATAACAATATCGCACCTGAATTTGTAGACATTATGCCGAAATACAGAGGGCAGATAAAACCGAATAGTCTTGCAGGACGTTTAAAAAGCGGACAATGCGAGATGTGCGGAGCAAACCCCGTGAAAGTGTATATGCACCATGTAAAGCGCTTAAAAGATTTGAACGCTGATAATGAATTTGATGAACTGATGCTACTGAAAAGGCGGAAGTCATTGGCTCTCTGCCCGAAATGCTACGAAGAAGCAAAGACAAAATCACTTAAACTATGAAAGATGGCGAGCCGTGTACATCGAGAGGTGTAAGCACGGTTCTGGAGGGGGTTACGCCAAGACCACGGACGAAAGGAAGTATGGCGTGGCGTTTCCTACCTTATGAGCTTTACACCATGCAGCGGTATCTCCAATATGACCGGCTGCAAGAGCTGGGCATGGCCCACTTTGACTGCTGGGCGTCCCGGTTTGGCGAAACCGTGACGGCGCTGGAGCTGGCCCCGGAGGGCACCGGCTACCGGGCAAGAACAAGATTCAGCAAGTTTTTCAACCTGCCGGAGCTGATGAACCTCTTTAAGGAGGTCGCGGACATCAAAACCGCCGACCAGCTGCACCTGCCCACGCCCCAGGTGGAGTACCACAACATCGTGGCCCAGCCCACCGAACAGCAGCAGGAAATGGTGAAGGCGCTCTCGGAGCGCGCTTCCCTGGTACACAGCGGTACGGTGGACCCGTCCCAGGACAATATGCTCAAGATCACCAGCGACGGACGCAAGCTGGGCCTGGACCAGCGGATCATCAACCAGCTGCTGCCGGATGAGCCGGGCACCAAGGTCAATCAGTGCGTGAACAACATCATGCAGATCTGGCGGGACGGCGAGGCTGACAAGCTGACCCAGCTGGTGTTCTGCGACATCTCCACGCCCCAGGCCCGGCCCGCCAAAAAGGTAGCCAAGGCGCTGGACAACCCGACCCTCCACGCTTTGGAGGACGCGGTGCCGCTGGATGAGCCGGAACCGGCCTTTACCGTGTATGAGGACATCCGGCAGAAGCTCATCGCTAAAGGTGTGCCCGCCGAGCAGATCGCCTTTATCCATGAGGCCAACACCGAGGTGCGCAAAAAGGAGTTGTTCTCCAAGGTCCGCACCGGCCAGGTGCGCGTTTTGCTGGGCAGCACCGCCAAGATGGGCGCGGGCACCAACGTCCAGGACCGCCTGGTGGCGCTACATGATCTGGACTGTCCGTGGCGGCCCGGCGACCTGGCCCAGCGAAAGGGGCGCATCGAGCGCCAGGGCAACCAGAACGAGACCGTCCATGTGTACCGCTATGTCACCGAGGGGACGTTTGACGCCTACCTCTGGCAGACGGTGGAAAACAAGCAGAAATTCATCAGCCAGATCATGACCTCCAAATCGCCGGTGCGAAGCTGCGACGATGTGGACGAAACGGCGCTGTCCTTTGCCGAGATCAAGGCGCTGTGCGCCGGGGACCCGCGCATCAAAGAGCGCATGGACCTGGATGTGGACGTGGCGCGGTTAAAGCTGATGAAGGCCGACCACCAGAGCAAGCAGTACCGCCTGGAGGACCAGTTGCTCAAAACCTTCCCGGAGGAGATCGAGAAAAACAAGGGATTTATCGCCGGGCTGGAAGCGGATATGAAAACGCTGGCGGAACACCCGCACCCGGAGGACGGCTTTGCCGGGATGGAAGTCCGTGGCGACACCCTCACCGACAAGGAGAACGCCGGGGCCGCGCTGCTGGACGCCTGCAAGGAGGTCAAAGGGACCGACCCGGTGCCGGTGGGCAGTTACCGGGGCTTCGCTATGTCGGTGTCGTTTGACGCTTTCCGGCAAGAGTATATGCTCCTGCTGAAAGGCCAGATGACCCACCGGGCGACGCTGGGCACAGACCCCCGCGGCAACCTCACCCGTATCGACAATGCGCTCAGTCAGATGCCCCAGCGGCTGGAGGCGGTGAAGAACCAACTGGACAATCTCTACCAGCAGCAGGCCGCCGCCAAGGCGGAGGTGGGTAAGCCATTCCCTTTTGAGGATGATTTGCGGGTAAAGTCCGCCCGGCTGGCCGAACTGGACGTACTGCTGAACATGGACGGCCGGGGCCGCCCTGCGCCGGAGGCGGTTCTTGCCAAGAGCAGCCGCCCCTCGGTGCTGGAGGGCTTGAAACGCCCGGTTCCGCGCAATCCCGAAAAGAAACCAAAACACCACGAACAGGAGGTGCGATAACATGAATACCGATAAAAACACGGCCCTCTATGAGAAGATGGCCGCCGAACAGGATAAGTTCCGGGACTGGCTGAAAAGCCAGCCCCTGGAGGAAATTCTAAAGCATACCTATGAGTACACGGTCCGGGAGGACATCCTGATGGCGATGGAGGAGCTGGACCTGCCACAAAGCCGGGCCGCCGCGCTGCTGGCGTCGCCGTCCCCGCTGGCCGATGTCTACAAGGAGTTTTCTGATCGGGAGACTTCCTACATGGATGTGGTGCGGGACAGTATCGAGCAGCGGGCCGAGGCGGCGCTGGACGCCCAGCGGGAACTGCCGCTCTACCGGCACGACGCCGCCCATGCCCGCGAACAGGGCGACCTGGATTTGTACCGGGCGTCCCGCCGCGCCAACATCGCCTGCAAGGAGGCCATCGAGGCGTCCATTTCAGAACATTACCGGGACAACCGGCTGGACAAGGACGCGGTGCCCCAGGTGATCGAGCAGTTCGGCTACACCCGCACCCTCTATGTGCTGGCAAACACCGTGCAGCAGAAAGAGTGGGATGAGCGTTTCAGCCCGGCCAACAAGACGTGGGCCAGGACGGTGGACATCCCGCCCAACCCGGACGGCTTTGGCGGCGAACGCAACCTGGACTTTGTGGTGGACAGCCACTCCGGCTTGGTCGATCTGTTCTTGAGCCAGGCGCGGCAGGACTATCTGCGGCTCCAGCCGCTGACGCCAGAGGAAATCCGCGCCGAGGCCGCCCGGCTCTTGCAGGAGCTTCGTGCGCCGGATACGCCCAACAGCCCCCACGGCACCCACTACATGGCCCGCGTTTCGCCGGATTTTCTGGCCCGCGCAGGCACCCAGGCCCACGACCAGCTGATAACGCTGCTGCCATTCCGCAGTCTGGCGATCACCGGCATGAAGGACCTGCCCGGCACCTATGTCACCATCCTGGCCAGTGAGGACCGCTCCAAGGAGCTGCGTCAGCGCCGCCCCTCGGTCCGTCGCCAGCTGAAACAGGAGCCGCGCCCCGCTGAAAAGCCGGAGAAAAAATCCCCCATCCATAAGAAAAAGGAGCCGGAGCGATGAGCGCCCCCAAGCGCAAGCGGGAGGTGCAGCTGAACTTCCGGGTCTCGCCGGAAGAACTGGCGCTGATCGAGCAGAAGATGACCCAGCTGGGGACAAAAAACCGGGAGGCGTACCTGCGCAAGATGGCCCTGGACGGCTATGTGGTGCGCCTGGAATTGCCGGAGCTGAAGGAGCTGGTGTCCCTGATGCGCTATTCCAGCAATAACTTGAACCAGCTGGCCCGCCGTGCGCATGAAACCGGGCGCATTTACGACGCCGACCTGGAGGATATATCCCGGAGGCAGGAGGCTTTGTGGGACGGGGTGCATCAGGTATTGACCCAGCTGGCAAAGCTGACGTGACAGGGGCATACGCCCCTGCTGTGAGGGAGGTCCGGCGCGTGCAGGCTGCATCGCCGGGCCTCCCTCTTTTTTTCTTTGCCGGTATCGTTGCGTTTTGGCGGGCTGTGATTGATAATGGAGTCAGAAACGAGGTGATGGCTGATGTTAACGTTTGAAAACGTCTTAGAGATTTTTCAAGAATACCTGCTGCGCGACCCGGAGGAAGAAGTTCTTCCCTGCAAACGCGGCTACGTCCGACTGGCCTGGGACAAGGATTCCCGCTACTGCGTGGACGGCATTCTCTGCCGGACCCCGGAGGAGCTGTTCGATATACTTCTCTCGGATTTTCAGGACTTTGCCATGATCTGCCGGACGCGGGGACGCCGGGAGGTCACAGAGGCGGACGAAAAGGCCGTAGAGGAACTGTGCCAGCCATACCTGGACTGGCGGAAGGAGGCGCTGAAATGAGAGCGGTGCTGTTTATTTTGAAATTGGGGCTGAAAATCCTTGCTGCGCCGGTAGTGCTGGCGCTGATGCTGTTCACCTGGCTGTGCTTCGGGCTACTGTATGTGTCCAGCTTTATCTTCGGCTTGGCCTCCACAGTGGTGGCGCTGCTGGGGATCGCGGTGCTTGTGACCTACTCGCCGCAAAACGGTGTGATCCTGCTGGTGATTGCCTTCCTGGTCAGCCCGCTGGGCCTGCCGATGGCTGCTGCATGGTTGGTGGGCAAGGTGCAGGACCTGCGGTATGCGATCCAGGACGCGGTGTACGGCTGAATAGGAAGCGAAGAATTGCCGGGAGTGATTGCCCGGCAATTTTTTGACTTTACTTTCGCGCTAATTTCGCGTATAATATTAGCATGAAAGGAAGGTGAAGAACATGAGCAAATTTCAACAGCTGGACCAGCTGATGGAACGTCAGGATGGGATGCTGCGCACCGGGCAGGTCCTCGCGGCCGGGATCTCAAAACCTGTTTTTTATCAATTCGTGCAGTCTCGTGGGCTGGAACAGGCGGCGCATGGGATTTATCTTTCCAAAGATGCCTGGGTGGACGCCATGTATCTGCTGCATCTTCGCTGTCCGCAGGCGGTTTTTTCCCATGAAACGGCGCTGTTTTTCCACGACCTGACCGACCGGGAGCCGCTGGCCTATTCTGTCACGGTCAAGACAGGGTACAACCCCACCCGGCTTAAAGGTGAGGGCGTCCAGGTCTTTACCATCAAGGCGGAGCTGCATGAGGTCGGCCTGACAGCCGCGCAGACCCCCTTCGGTCACGATGTGCCGGTCTATGATATGGAACGGACGATCTGCGATGTGCTGCGCAGCCGGAGCCACATCGAGATGCAGACATTTCAGGACGCTTTGAAAGCGTATGCCCGCCGGAAAGACAAGGACCTGCGGACGCTGATGCGCTATGCCAGGCTGTTCCGTGTCGAGAAGATTTTACGCCAGTATTTGGAGGTACTGCTATGATAAAGACAGCCAGACAGCTGAAAGATTTGATCCGCAACCTGTCAAAGAAAAATGCTGCGGATGCGCAGATTTTGATGCGCAACTATATGATGGAGCGTTTTCTGGAACGCATTTCTCTCTCGTCCTACCGGGACAAATTCATCCTCAAGGGCGGGATGCTGGTGGCCGCGATGGTCGGCCTGGACGCCCGCTCCACGATGGACCTGGACGCAACGGTCAAGGGAGCTAACGTCAGCATAGAGGATGTGGAGAACATGATGGCCGAGATCATCGCTGTTCCCATTGACGACGGCGTTACCTTCCAGGTGAAAAGCATTTCGGAAATCATGGATGAAGCGGAATATCCCGGTATCCGGGTCACGGTGACAACGCTCTTTGACGGGGTGCGCACCCCGCTGAAAATCGACATTTCAACCGGCGACGCCATCACCCCTAAAGAGGTGCGGTACAGCTTCAAGCTCATGCTGGAGGACCGCTCCATCGACGTTTGGGCCTATAACCTGGAGACCGTGCTGGCCGAAAAGCTGGAAACCATCATCACCCGCACTACGACCAACACCCGTATGAGAGATTTTTACGACATCGCCATCCTGCAACAACTCTATGGCAGCACTCTGGACCCGCACGTTCTCCATGACGCGCTGCTGGCGACAGCCCACAAGCGCGGCACCGAGCGCCATCTGGCCGAGGCCGCCGAAGTCTTTGATGAAGTGGAGAACAGCCCGGTCATGCAGGACCTGTGGGCGGCCTATCAGAAAAAGTTTTCCTATGCGTCCGACCTTGACTGGAATACGGTCATGGCTGCGGTGCGGCAGCTGTTCTCTCGTTGCGAGGGTGAGGTATGAAAAAACGTGGACACTACTGCAAGGTCTGTGGCGAGTATAAGGCAAACGAAAAGTTTTCCAGCAAGGGTCACGCCGCGCACATTTGTAAAACCTGCGCCGCTCTCCCGCCAGAAAAGCAGGCGGAAGAAATGACACTTACCCAGCTTGTCAACCTTCCCTGGCGATTATCCAAAGGACAGCTTTCGTGGCTGAGGAAGCGGATGAAAGACCGACGGGACACCGTGCGGGCCTTGGCAACGGAACAGTATGAAATGAGGTTCCCGCCCAGGATAGAACTGGATGAATTGGAAGATGACTTTGAGTAAGATTTCGATTTTTATATGGACGAGGAAACTGATATAGAGTAAACCGATGCGGTCTGTGATGAGCAGGCCGCTTATTTTTTGGAAAGGAGGCGGACCCCGCATGGCCACCACCCGCATCATACCGCTGCACGCCGGCAAGGGCCGCATGGTCGGCAAGGCGATCAGCGACATCATCGACTATGTAAAAAATCCAGAAAAGACCGACCACGGCAGGCTCATTACCAGCTACCAGTGTGACAGCCGCGTGGCCGACGCGCAGTTCCTGCTGGACAAGCAGACCTACGCCGCCCGCACTGGCCGGGTGCGCGGTGCGGACGACGTGATCGCCTACCACCTGCGGCAGTCCTTTGTGCCGGGCGAGATCACGCCGGAGGAAGCCAACCGCCTGGGCGTGGAGCTGGCCCGGCGCTTTACCAAAGGCAAGCACGCTTTCATCGTCTGTACCCACATCGACAAGGCTCACGTCCACAACCATATTATATGGAACTCCACCACGCTGGAGTGTGACCGCAAGTTCCGCAACTTTTGGGGCAGCACTCGCGCTGTCCACCGTCTGAGCGATACCATCTGCATCGAGAATGGCTACTCCATTGTGGAGGCTCCCAAGCGGCGCGGCCAGAGCTACAACAAGTGGCTGGGCGATGCGGCCAAGCCCTCCCACAAGGAGCTGCTGCGCCAGGCCATTGACCGGGCGCTGGCACAGAAACCGGCCAGCCTGGAGGAGCTGCTGTGCCTGCTGGAACAGGACGGCTTTACCGTTCACCAGCGCGGCAAAACCATCTCCATCGGCGCGGAGGGCTGGGGCAACAACGTCCGCTTTGACCGGCTGGGGGACGGCTACGCGCTGGACGATCTGCTGGCGGTCCTCTCCGGCCAGAAAGAGCATACGCCCCGCAAGAAAACCGCTGTACAGACCGCTCCACCCAAGGTCAATCTGTTGGTGGACATCCAGGCAAAACTCCAGGCCGGAAAAGGCGCCGGGTATGCTCGCTGGGCCAAGGTGTTCAACCTCAAACAGATGGCCCAGACCCTCAACTACCTGTCTGAACACGGGCTGCTGGATTATGCCGATTTAGAAACCAAAACAGCAGAGGCGACGGCCCGCTACCATGCGCTGTCCGATCAGATCAAGGCCGCCGAGAAGCGCATGGCCGAGATCGCCGTGCTGCGAACTCATATCGTCAACTACGCCAAGACCCGCGACACCTATGTGGCCTACCGCAAGGCCGGGTATTCAAAGAAATTCCGGCAGGAGCATGAGGAGGAAATCTTGCTGCACCAGGCCGCCAAGGAAGCCTTCAACGAGCTGAATGTGAAGAAGCTGCCCACCATCAAGGAGCTTCAGACCGAGTACGCCCAACTGCTGGCGGATAAGAAAAAGGCTTATGGCGAGTACCGACAGGCCCGCACTGCCATGCGGGAGCTGCTGACGGTCAAGAACAATGTGGATAGGGTCTTGGCGATGGAGCAGACCGAGCCGCAACAGAAAGAAAAAGACCACGGCCAGCGGTGAGCTGGTCGCGGTCAAAAGCGTTCGCAAGAACGCGCAGCCACAGATTGAAAATCTGTGTTCAAAGGGGCTTGGGGGACTTCCCTCAACAAGCGCGTGGGGCTATCTGGATAGCCACAGGCATCGCTTGCCGCTTTCTTTGCAGAAATGAAAAGAGCCAGAGAGGAAACCGTCAAATTTCACTCACTGGCTCAATTCGCTTCAATTTTCTTAGATAGCTCTGTTAATTCCTGCATGGTCTCCTGTGTATGGTGCAGCAGGGTTTCACGCATTTCTGACGGGCAGCTGGAATAAAGCATTTTCATCTGGTTGGCTCCCTCATCTTCTGGAGAAACATCCGGATTTATCAGAGAATCCAGAGAGATGTTCAAAACCTTGGCCAATGCTCTTAAAATCAAATAGGAAGGATTCATCTGCCCTTTTTCAATGTTGGCAATTTGTTTTACAGAAACATGGCTCTGGTCTGAAAGCTCCTGCTGTGTCAGGTCTTTTTTCTTTCGGGCCTCCCGCATTATTTGACCCAAAGCGGTTAAATCGTCAATCGGCATAATCATTCACCTCAATAACATTGTATCGTGCCGATTTGTTTTGAGGAATAACCTTATTATGCCCGCTAAAAGGTATGATAATGCCGATTTTGTAATATAAAAAACGAATAGGGCGCAAAGACCCTTGATATTTTTATATCATGAGTCCTTACACCCTACTATGAGTTTTTATCTTGAGATAATTTTTTTAGGATATATTCTGTTTATGTGAATTACCCATCTGCTCTTTTTCTTGTGTTTTCAGATGCGTTTCCCGCTTATCGGTTGCTTCTTTCAAAAGAGCGTAAGTGGCTGCTGCGGCAGGTACGCCAAGCAACATACCGATTGGTCCAGCCAGATTGCCACCTATTGTGATTGCCGCTAAAACCCACATGGCAGGAAGGTTGATTTTTGCGCCCACAACTTTCGGATAGATTGCATTTCCTTCGATCTGTTGCAAAGTAAGCAGGAAAATAATGAATACCAGTGCCTTAAAAGGATTGACTGTCAGAATCAAAAATGCACCCACAAGTGTAGCAATCCAGGCACCGACATAGGGAATCAGTGCTGTTACCCCAACAAGCGCACCGATCATCGGCGCATATGGTATTCTCAGAATTAACATACCGATTGCACACAGGCTGCCTAAAATTATTGCCTCAGTCGTTTGCCCTGCTACAAAAAGCTTGAAGTTTTTTTCACAGACAGCTGCCACATGAATGCCCCGCTCGGCAAAACATGCTGGAATCCATACACGGACAATTCGGGTGATCTGACTTTTTAATTTCTCCTTATTGGCCAAAATATAAATTGAGAACACAAGACCAATCGCAAAATCGACTGCCGTCGCAACCACGCTTCCAAATGCGGAAGCAGCAGTGTCCATAATGGTGGTTCCCAATTGATTCAACCATTCATTCAAATTGTCTTTCAGTTCAAGAAAATCAATATCAATTTGGGACAGCTGTTCTCCGAATGGGATTTTAGAATAGTCAGCCGTGCTTTCAAATGCCACCAGTTGATCCAGACCATTCGTCAAGGATGATATGACAATAGATACTGCATCGATCAATTCGGGAATAACAAGAAAAGCAACACCGACAAAGACCCCTATCACCAAAATAAATGAAAGCAGGATCGCAAGCGGGCGGCGCATTTTCGTTTTCCTAGATGTCGGATGTTTGGGGAACAGATGTCTTTCAATAACCCCCAACGGAACATTCAGAAACAACGCCAAAATCAATCCAATTAAAAGTGGGTTCAGCAGGTCTTTCAACCACATCACGGCATCAGCTACATGACTAATATGTCGGATGCCAAGATAAATCAAAATGCAGGCTGTAAACGTTCCGATAATCCACTTTGATAATTTTTTGTGTGTTTCAATATCTTCAAACATTCAAGACCCTCCTTACATTAGTGGTGCAAATAGCCGCAGTATATCCTGGAGCAGATGCACTACGATATTTGTTTTGCAATCCTTTTCTGTCACCTGTTGGCATATCTCCAGCGTTTGCAGAAAATCCTCCTTGACTTCCATAACAGCTTTGGCCTCATAGAGCAGAGCACCACATTCATAGTGCAGATATAAGCTGCGAAAATCCAAATTTGTTGTCCCGACTGTTGCAGTACGGTCATCGGACACAAAGGTTTTGGAGTGGATGAAACCATTGGTATATTCGTAGATTTTAACGCCTGATTTTATCAGCTCTCGGTAATACGAGCGTGTGGTCATGTGTACCCACCATTTATCCCAGCGGTGGGGTGTGATGATGCGTATATCTACACCACTTTTTGCCGCAAGACGCAAAGCGGAAAGCATACTATCATCGACAATCAGATATGGGGTGTTGATATACACGTACTTCTTTGCATTGTTTAAGATATGCAGGTAAACGTGTTCGCCCACATTTTCTTCATCCATTGGACTGTCAGCGTATGGCTGAACAAACCCCTTTGCAGTAACAGGGCACTCTTGTTCTTTCCATGGGTAGAAGATTTCGTAGTCCTCGTCTGTATGGGTACAAATTTCCCACGTCTGTAAAAAAATTAGTGTGAAACTCCATGCGGCTTTGCCTTTCAGCATGATCGCTGCATCTTTCCAGTGTCCGTGTTTCTCAATGGCGTTGATGTATTCATCTGCCAGATTGATACCTCCGGTAAAAGCCACCTTTCCATCAATGACCGCTATTTTTCGGTGATCTCTGTTATTTTGCTTTACGGTCAGAACAGGTCGGAAGGGATTGAATACGGCGCACTGGATACCGTGTTTTTTTAGCTGCTTTGCGTAGTCTTTCGGAAGAGTGAGAAAGCAACCCATATCGTCATAAATCAGTCGCACAGTTACGCCTTGCGTGGTTTTTCGCTTCAAAACTTCCAAGATGCTGTTCCACATAACGCCTTCCTGCACGATGAAATATTCCAGAAATATGTACTTCTCGGCTTTTTCAAGTTCCGCCAAAAGTGTTTCCAGCTTTCGTTCACCCGGTGTAAGGTAATGTGTTTCTGTATCTGCATATATTGGAAACCCCGTGTATTCCTGCAAGTAATGAATTTGAGGGTAATATTCAGGCAGTTGTTTTGTTGCGCTTTCATAGCAAATGCCGGGGAGTGCATAGAGTGGTTTTGCCTTTTGTTGTGTATGGAGGACACTTTTTGCAAAGCGCCATTTCGAGGATTGTGCATTAGACAAAAGATACATCAGTCCACCAAACAACGGGAAGGTTAGGATCAGGATCGCCCATGCAGTTTTGTAGGCGCCTTTGTCTTTCTGGGAAACGATATAAAGCACCGCAATGATACTGACGATTGTCAGTAGGCGACTGAAATTTCGGGAAAGCTGACTTCCCCCAAGTACAAGGCATATAAGAAAATATACCTGTAAAAGTAGCAGGAGTATCGTCAACATCCTTCTACGGAATAAGACACGGAGCCAACGCTGGCGCATAATGATTCCCCCCCTTCAAACTCAAATCTACGGATTCTTTTTCCGCTGTTCGCAAAATTCCCAAAACTCTTTTGCAATGCGCTCGTAGGTGCTTTTTCCTACGAGATAGCTCATACAGTGGTCAGCGCCCGGAACAATCAGCAGACGCTTTTCTGATGTACAGGCTTTATAGTTTTCGTATGTCATTTCAACTGGAACAAAGTGGTCATCTGTTCCGTGGACAAAAAGAACAGGAATTTGGCAGTGCTTCAACGCTTCTGTAGTTGAGGCAGCATCAGCATCCATTTGGATGCGCTTTTTGCACATCCTATCGGCACCTGTTTTATGCAGAGCATAAGGAATATGCAGATTGCTTTCGGAGACATGTTTCCAAATTGCATGGAGCGAAGTAAATGCACTGTCCGCTGCGATTCCAAATACATTATCCGGCAGTTCCAGTTCGGACGCCATTAGCACAGAGGTTGCACCCATGGATACCCCGGCAAGATAGATGGGAATGCTTTTTCCTGTTTTCTCGTTTATCCAATTTGTCCATGCCAGGCAATCGTAGCGTTCCAGCAAACCTAAACTCATATGGTCGCCGCCGCTATTATTTTGTCCCCGCTGCTCTGCGTAGAGTACAGAACAATGATTATTGCGCCAGAAATCTGCGATTAGACCAAAATCATGTGACCAGGAGGAACGCCACCCGTGCATGGCAACTATAGTTCTTTTCGGTTCTTCGCAGGGACACCAATGCCCAATCAATGAAATTCCGTCGTGAGCAGTGATTTCCACCACGTCACAGCCGCTTTTTTCGAGCTGACCAGCTGCCTTTTTTACAATTTCAGTGGTTTCTATCATTTCAGGTGAACCGGACACACGCATTTTTCCGTTGCTTCTGTCCTGCGGCGCAACCCGATCCATGGCGAGCTGCATCATCTTTTTGGTTAGAAGATGATGCCAAAGCACACAAATCGCACTACCGGCAGCACCTATTATCAATCCTTTTTTCAATGAATCCTTCATAGCACGTCCTTTCATAACGTGGGTATAACTTACTCTTTGTCATTGGCAGTTTTCTTACTTAATTTTCTGCGATATGCGTAATATAACAGAATCGACATTGAGGCTTTTTCATAACCAAACTTGCCGAAGCACTGGAACGCCGCATTGAGAATGGTCAATCTCTTTTCTTCGGTCAGGGCCAAAAATTTGTTCAATTCATTTCCTTCTTCTTACGCAATAACCGTTTCGGTTATTCAGAGTATAGCACCAATAACCGAATCGGTCAAGTGTTAATGCAGCAAGTGTATTGATGCGCTTTTTGCAAGCGTCATCTGCGCTCATGTCTGGATAAAAGAACTGATCCACCGATATATCGAACATTGTCACCATCTGATAAAAAGTGTTCAAGCTCGGATGCTGACCGTCGTTTTCGTTATATATGATGGTGCGGGGATCACGGTCAATGATAAGGGCCAGTTGATCCTGTGTCATCCCGCTGGTTTCTCTTTTGCGCTTTATCTCGCACCCTATATCGTGGAAATCAAATTTGCGCTCATCGCGTTCAAATTTCATAGACATCACCCAATGTAATTTTATATTTCAGGTAGTAGTATTTGAACGAATTACATTTTCGTGCAACTGCTGACTTGAACACACCGGTACTTTCGAGACTAATCTTCGTTGGTCTAACAGTATAAAAAGAAAACTTTTGAATCATACTCCAAAATACTTGACCGTTTCGGTTATTGGTGCTATACTCTAAATAACCGAAACGGTTATTGTGTAAAAAGGAGGAAATGAATTGGACAAATTTTTGGCCCTGACCGAAGAAAAGAGATTGACCATTCTCAATGCGGCGCTCCAGTGCTTCGGCAAGTTTGGTTATGAAAAAGCCTCAATCAATGATATTGCGGTAGCCGCACACATTTCCAAAGCGTCTGTGTTTCAGTATTTCGGCAGTAAAAAGCAGCTCTACATTTACCTGCTGGAATACTGCAAGAAAATCATAGAGGGACTATTTGATAAGGAAGCCCTCGATTCCGAAACAGATTTGTTCGACAGGATTCTGGCATCCAGCCGCATGAAAATGGAGGGGTTCCAAAATCAGCCTTTTATCTTGCAGTTTATTACCAGTGCCTGGGAGGAAAATTCTCCCGAGGTGACGGATACGCTGGCGATCCTGACGGAGGAGACCGGCAGATTCCGAAACGATCTTGTTCTGCGGGAAGAGGATGCTTTGAAATTCAAAGACCCAGAGGATGCCCAGCCGGTCTTTCAGATGCTGCTTCTGATGGCCGAGGGCTATGCGGCCGGGTACCGGGGGGCGGCGGCTTTCGATTTTCAGGCTGTCATGGGGGATTTTGAGAAGAACATCGCAATTCTGCGGAAAAATTTTTATAAGGAGGAGTATTTGAAATGAGTGAACAAGCGATTGTCTTGAATGAATTGACCAAGCACTATGGGAAGCATCGAGGAATCAATAACCTCAGTTTCTCTGTCAACCAGGGAGAGTTTTTCGGCTTTATCGGCCCCAACGGTGCGGGTAAGTCCACCACGATCCGCACCCTAATGGGGCTGATCCGTCCCACCGGAGGCAGCGCATCTATCTTCGATTTGGACTGTCACTCCAAGGCCAGCGTCATCGCCAGGGATGTGGGCTATCTGCCCAGCGAGAACAGCTATTACGAAAACATGAAAGTCCGTGAACTTTTGCAGTACACCGCCGATCTGTACGGCATGGACTGCAAGACAAAGATGAAGGAGCTTGCCGACAGGCTCAATCTGGATTTGTCCCGCAAGATTGCAGACCTTTCTCTGGGCAACAAGAAAAAGGTGGGTATCGTGTCTGCCATTATGACTTCGCCCAAACTGATTATTATGGACGAGCCCACCAGCGGATTAGACCCACTGATCCAGCAGGCTTTCTATGATATTCTGAAGGAGGAAAACAGCCGGGGCGCTACCGTGTTTTTTTCCTCCCATGTGCTGAGTGAGGTGCAGAAACTGTGTGACCGGGTGGCCATTCTGAAAGAGGGACAGCTTATTGGCATACAGTCCATCAAAGAACTGCGTGAGAGCGGCTATAAGAAAGTCTCTCTGAGCGCAAAGGAGGCTATCCCTCGCGATTTCTTTGATTTGTCCGGCATTGCGAACTATGCGGAGACTGCGGATAAGACCTCTGTTTCCTTTATGTATAACGGAAATATCACGGCGATTATTGACAAGCTTCACCTGCTGCATTTGGACGATGTGCTTTTGGAAGAGCCCTCTTTGGAGGAAATCTTCATGCACTACTATGCGTAAGGAGGTGTCAGGCATGGTCATTTTGAAATATGAACTGAAAAGGCACCGCAAATATATTTTGGGTTGGGCCATCGCCTTGGCTCTGTGTGTTTTTGTGATGACGCCTACCTATTACAGCTTTATGGATGTTTCCACCGGAGACCTCTATGAAACGCTGGGTACGAGTGATTTTTACAAAGGCGTTGGTGTGTCCATGGAATATCTGACCTCACCGTTGGGCATTTATGCGTTTCTTACCAGCTTTTTTATGATTGCGTCCGGTATTTTCGGGATGCACTTCGGTATCGCCATTCACACCAAGGAGTGCTCGGAGCGAACCTCTGAATATCTGTTTACAAAACCCCATACCCGAAAAACGATTTACTGGGCAAAGGCGTTCACGGTTTTTTTCGGCGTAGTGGTCGTGAGCATGGTATATCTTCTCGCCTCTTTTTTGGCGCTGGCCCTGTTCCGCTCCGGCATTGACTGGGGAGAGTTCTTTCTGATTGCTCTTTCCCTCATGCTGGTCACGCTGTTCCTTGCAGCTATGGGGCTTTTGGTTGGAATTCTATTTTCACGCAATCGAAGCCCACTTTTGACTGCCGGGTTAATTGTCTTTGTCGAGTACTGCGTCACCAGCTTCTCCAACATTGTCAGCAACCGTGCCATTAGTTTTCTGTCCCCGTACTCGTTCTTTAGTGCGGCTGAGATTTCCAAATCTGGCTTTTATGAGTTGGATTACTTGGGATGGTGTGTACTGCTGTTTGCCCTGTTTTTGGTGCTGTCTTATCGTGTCTTTTTGAAAAAAGACATCCAGTTCCGCTCATGAGGGGGTGCAAAGATGAAAACATTGGTGAAAAACGAATTCCGCCAAACCAGAAAGACCCTGCTGATCTGGCTGGGGATCATGTTACTGCTGTGCGGATTCTGCTATTTTGAACTTTTATCCTTGAAGGACAGTCTGGATGAGATGGCCCGGACAGTCGGCCAATTTCCTCGCTTGATCATGATCATGTTCGGTGTGAAAGGGGATCTCACGACTGCCCTTGGTTGGTACGCGTGTATCTATTTTTGGGAGGGGCTGTTGGCCTTTGCCTATGCAATCTCTCTGGGCCTGTCCTGTGTGGCGAGGGAAAAGAAATTTGGAACATCCGAATACCTGTTCACAAAGCCTGTGGAGCGGAAAACCATTGTTCTGGCGAAGGTGATCGTTTCAGCAGTGAACCTGCTGGTGTTCGCCCTGTTCAGCGGCGTGTGCAATTATTTCACGATCGTTCTTCCTTTGGGCGGTCTGGATCAGCCGGGAGCGGTGCTTTCCACAACGATGGGAATGTTCTTTACCCAGCTTCTCTTTTTTGCCTTGGGTCTGCTGTTTGCCAGCCTTTTCAAATCTTATAAGGCCGCGGTACGCGCCGGTACGGTTTTCGTATTGGCCGCCTATGTGTTGGCCTTTACTGCCGAGTACACAGGGAATCGTTTCTTGGATTATCTGACCCCTCTGCGGTACTATGATGTGTATGAAGTAGCACTAAATGGCGTCTATCTTTCCTACATCGTCTTAACAGTACTCATTGTGGGCGCGTGTGTAATGGTTTCTACAAGGCGGTGGAAACTGCGTGAGTTGTAAATGTAATTGTCCATAGATATTCTATTATCTGATGAAAAACAAAGAATGAAAAAAAACGAATGGCTATTATGCCCCAACTGCAACAACAAAACGAGAATTAAAATCTGTGATAATACAGTACTTGAAAATTTTCCGCTATACTGTCCGAAGTGCAAACGGGAAATAATAATCAGCGTAAAACAATTCAATACCACAGTTATCACAGAGCCAGACGCATAGACGCAGAGCCGATAACCCGTTAGCCCGTTAGCCTTGTGCTGCGGATTATCGGCTCTTTTTGCTTTTAAGATAGAAAAGGAGACAAAACCATGAGTAATTCTATTAAAGACAGCGCACAGGCTTTCGCCGTCAATCAAGTGCTGAAATATGTTGACAGCAATCCGCAGGAAGCATTCCCCAAGTTGTTAGATTGGGCGGATAAGTTCGATAAGGATAACCTCTATCTCACACAGCGCCAGCAAATCCGTAAGGTGATGGAGCAGCCTGACAGCAACTGGATGCGCCTGATCAACAGCCTTTGGACGGACATTGATTCTGAAGTCCGCAAAGTGTTCTTCCGCAATTTTATTGTCAATGCATCTCTCTTAGGCAGCCGCAAGCAGGTGGCTAATCGTGAAAAGTACGGCTGCAATATCCCCTGGGCAATCCTGATGGACCCCACTTCCGCCTGCAACCTTCATTGCACCGGCTGTTGGGCGGCAGAATACGGTAATAAGCTGAATCTGAGCTATGAGGAACTGGATGACATCATCAATCAGGCCAATGAACTGGGAACCTATATGTTCCTCTACACCGGCGGTGAACCTATGGTACGCAAGAACGATCTGCTCCGCCTGTGTGAAGCGCATCCTGACTGCGTATTCTCTGCCTTTACCAACGGTACCCTTATCGATGAGAAGTTTGCCGATGAGATGCTGCGGGTGAAGAACTTCTACCCGGCCATCAGCATTGAAGGCTTCGAGGAAGCTACTGATTTCCGCCGTGGCAAGGGTACTTATCAGGCTACTATGCGGGCGATGAAGATTCTGAAAGAAAAGAAGCTGCCTTTCGGCGTATCTGGGTGCTATACCAGCAAGAACATCGACTCCATCAGCTCGGATGAGTTCTTCGATCATCTGGTGGAGTGCGGTGCGAAGTTCGCATGGTTCTTCCACTATATGCCTGTGGGCAACGATTCCGCTGTGGAGCTGCTCCCGTCTCCTGACCAGCGTGAAAAGATGTATAACCGCATCTGCGAATACCGTAGCACAAAGCCTATTTTCACAATTGACTTTCAGAATGATGCGAAATTTGTAAACGGCTGTATTGCTGGTGGCCGCAACTATCTGCATATCAATGCCAATGGTGACATTGAGCCTTGCGCTTTTATCCATTACTCTGACTCCAACATCCGTGAAAAGACCCTGCTGGAAGCATATCAGTCTCCGCTGTTTATGGCCTATCACGACGGTCAGCCCTTTAATGATAATATGTTCCAGCCGTGTCCTATGCTGGAAAATCCTGAATGTCTGCGTAGCATGGTAAAGAAATCCGGTGCCCATTCTACCGAGTATCAGTCCCCGGAAAGTGTTGACCATCTGTGTGATAAGACTACACTTTATGCAGAAACCTGGAAGCCGAAGGCCGATGAGCTGTGGGCTGCTTGTCAGGGCTGTAGTGGGTGTAAGAAGTGATGGACGGCTATCAAATTTTCACAGATGCCACCTCAGATCTCGCACCGGAGTTAACCGCAGGTCTGCCATCTGTTGAAATGATTCCTATGAATGTTGAGATCGGCGGAACAGAATACTCATATGGTTCCCCGGAAGGAATCACAGCCAAGGAGTTCTACCGCTTGCAAAGAGCTGGGAATTTTGCAACGACCTCACAAATCAACCCAACGATTTATTTTAAGCATTTTGAACCCTGTCTGCGACAGGGAACCGATATTCTGTATCTCTGTTTTTCCTCTGGTCTGTCAGGTACATATCAGTCTGCGTTTTTAGCGGTTGAAGAACTACAGCAGGAATATCCGGAAAGAAGAATCATCTGCATTGATACGCTTGCTGCCGCAGTGGGTGAAGGGTTTTTAGTCAGAGAAGCTGCGAAAAAGCAGAGGGAAGGACTGTCTATTGATGAATTGGCTTCTTGGGTCATGGAACACCGATTAGAGGTATGTCATTGGTTTACGGTTGATACCTTTACCCATTTGAAACATGGCGGGCGGGTTTCAGGTGCCGCAGCCGCAATGGGAACGGCTTTGCAGATCAAACCGTTGCTTCATGTGGACAGCGAAGGAAAGCTGCAAGCAGTGGAAAAACCTCGTGGAAGAAAAAAGGCTGTTACCACTCAGATTGCCCGAATGGAACAGGGCTGGAAACCTGAACTTGGTAAATCGATTCTGATAGGTCATGCCGATGACCCTGAAGCAGCAGATATGCTGAAAGAAAGGTTGTTGGAACAATTCCCGGATTCTGAGATTTGTATTGCTTATATTGGCCCTATCATCGGAGCACACACCGGTCCCGGCGCACTGGCATTGATTTACTGGGGAAATAATCGATGACGGAGGATTTGTAGATACGCAAAAAAGCATTCTCCATCATAGAAAAATATAGTTTTGTTTAGAGCTGCCGGGTAACTTATGCTCGGCAGCTTTGAACTGTCTGCTAGAAGTAGTAGGAGGTGAACATATGGTTCCGCATGTATTGGGCGTAGGATACGCCTATAATGAATATGAGGTTACTGCTGGCCGATGGAAAGAATTTGAAATTGAATTTGACTATGCTGATAATATTAAACAAGCGGCCGCAATGCTGTCTTTTAAAGAATATATATGCGTAGCTATTTGCTCTGATGTGATTCCACAAGACGATTTGGATATCTTGAGACAAAAACGTGCGGTACCAATTATTGTTGTGCCACCTTCATATTCGGAGGAACAGCGGTATGCATGTGTCCATTTTGGTGCTGCTCAATATTTACATACCTATAATCATCCTATGGTAGAAATGTTTTCAGAGAAAAATAGTATGAGAAATTGTTTGAAAATACCAAAAGATAAAAGAAGACCGCTAACAATCATCACTGTGAAAGACTTGTCTTTCTGCTTAGAGTACAGGTCTGTAGAGATAGCTGGGGTATGCATTGATTTGACCGAAAAAGAGTTTGATATTCTTGCGCTGCTAATTATGAATCAACGGCAAGTCTATACTTATGAAATGATAATGGATTCTGTTTGGCATGATGATTTTTCGTTTTATTCACGCAATGCGATTTCAAGCCATATAAGTAATTTACGGAAAAAGTTAAAAAGTTCGGAAACTGCATCAGAACATATTAAAAGCATTCGAGGAATAGGCTACAAATTCGAAGTATAGGTATTTCTTGTGCAAATCTTGTATAAATCTAAAGTAAATCTTGCTTTCTGTTCTATACCATAGCTCTCAATAATGGCGAGCAGCTGTTAATTGAGTAATGGTTCAATGAAAACGCGGCTTGCTGAATAGCTGCCGCTTTATACTGCGTAGACAGAAAGGTTATTTACAGCGGCATATAGGAGGATGCCGCTTTGTTTGTTTTAACCTTTTACAGTTCTCATAATCTTCACTTGCTAAAAAAAGTGTAGCTTCCCCTCCGGGGCAGTTCGGCAACCTGTCGGTATTATCGTTCTGCGCAAACCGGAATAATAATGATCTTTTTTGTTGCGCCAGTTTCCTGGAATGGGAGACTGGCGCTTTTGCTTGTCGTTTTTTGCCGAATGTCCCCAAACGGCCTCGATGCCGTTCCCCGCCTCCATTCGATTCACCCGCTAATCACCCGTGAATCGAAATGGAGGTACATAATGAAGAAAGTCAATCTTCGGGATCTGTATCCCGATGTTTATAAAACCGATGCCTTTTTGGAAGTAACCGATGAAGTACAAGCGGTGTTTCAGTCTGACGAGCGAGCTGAAGCAGCCTATGAGCGAAAAATGTATCGCTATAAGGCGCAGTACTCCCTGGACTGTGAGAATGGAATTGAAAATGCGGTCCTGCGAAAGCTGGAGACGCCGGAGATGCTTCTGGAGGAAAAGCAGCTGCGCGAGCAGATTTACTCCGCCGTGATGGCTTTGCCGAAGAAACAGGCAAGGAGAATTTACGCCCGGTACTATCTGGGGATGAGCGTAAATGAGATTGCCAGAGCCGAAGGCGTAGATCCGAGCCGTGTTCGTGACAGCATCCGGCGTGGGTTGAAACAGTTAGCAAAATATTTTTGATAAAGTTTCATTTGAAGCGCCTGTTTTTCACTCTTTTTGTCAGTGTTAATAAGAAGGACAAGTTTCTCCCCTTCGATGTACTTTGACAATCGAATAGACGGCATTTCTGGTACATAACCCATGTACGAGCGAATCAGGCGCGCCGCCAAGATGGACAGCCCAAGGAGGTGATAAACAAGGCTGTTCCCAGCGATCAACGCCAGCCTGAGACCCGGAGGTGGCACTTCGGGCGCGAGGACTCCATGGGGGCTTAAAGATACTTGTTCACACCCGCCCACGGACTTGAGGCGGAACCCTGCGGCGCACGAATAAAACGACGCTGCGGAGTTATGACAGCCGCGCCAGCGGAGATCAGGAATGTCCCCATCGTCAGGGATGCGTGGCAAATGTGGCGAAAGCAAAACTAAAATTCAAGAGAGCTGCGTCCATTTGTTGTAAACAACAGCTCAGTATTCAGATGCAGTTTTCTTTTCAAAGTTAGATACCATGCACTGGCAGTTTCGGCTGCCAGTGCATTCATGTGATTTTGAAAGCACGATGACAACCTTGACAGAATGGAGGGAATATGATTTATGGAAAAACTGATTACACGAAAAGAAGCTGCCAAAATCTTGGGGATCAGTATTACGACCTTAGATGCAGCCCGTAACAATGGCTTGATTTCTTATGTTCAGTATGTGCAGAACGGTTGTGTATATTTTACTGATATGGGCCTTCAGGAGTATATCGCAAAATGCACACACCGGGCAAAACCTATGGAAAAGAGCGCAACTTACCGCAAGCCCCGGAACGCCAAAGCATGAGCCAATCCGTATCCTTGCTGGAATTGAAGAAGTTTGATAAAACAAAGATACAGCGCTGGAGATTATTTTTTGGAGGTGACGGAATTGGCAAAAAGAAAAATGATGATTCCAGAATACGGTACAGTGATGCTCAATGGTATTGAGTATTACAGAACAAGGATTGAAGATGCAGATGGGAAGCTCGTAGCCCTTTATGCAAGAACGCCCGAAGAACTTTATAATAAGGAAACAAATGCGTTGGAGCAGATCAACAACGCCACATTCCATCGGAAATCGCCCACGGTTGCAGAATACTGTGAGAAATGGCTGCTGATGCAGTCTGTCCATGTACGGGCAACTACTTTGACGGATTACACCTCAAAGGTCAGGCGGCACATCATTGCGGAATTGGGAGATAAGCGGATGGGAGAGGTTAGCCTGGATGATATTCAGCTTGCGCTTGTCCCTGTCTCAAAAAAATCCGCATCGGTATATAAGTCAGTCGTGATTCTGTATAAATCTATTTTTCGTGCAGCAAAGGAAAGCCGAATCATTGATGATAACCCGACGATTTATCTTACGACAAAAGGTGGCGGCGTTCCGCAGAAAGATAAAGCGGCACTGACAGACGATCAGGCCGCGCGCTTATTGGATACCGTACAGGGACTTCCCCCTTATGTATTTGTTATGCTTGGCCTGTACGCAGGCTTGAGACGTGAAGAAATACTTGCCTTGAAATGGGATGCGGTTTATCTGGATGGAGACTTCCCTTACTTAGCAGTGCGGCGGGCATGGCATACTGAAAATAACAGGCCGGTGATTCTCGACGAATTAAAGACAAAGGCTGCGGAGAGAAATATCCCCCTTCCGACCTGCTTGGCAGAATGTCTGAAAGAAGCAAAAGCAAATTCGACTTCGGAGTATGTGGTCGCAAACCGGGATGGAGAACCTCTGTCTTATACGCAGTTTAAGCGGCTGTGGCAGTATATTGTGACGCGAACCGCGAAACCGAGAATGGCCCGCAAACTGGTGGACGGAAAATATGTGAAGTATATGCTTTACCCGGAGCTTGGAGAAAAGGCCCGAAACAACGGCCATGTGGTTTACAGCTTGGACTTCGAGGTTACACCGCATCAGCTGCGGCACACCTACATCACGAATCTTATTCATTCATCGGTAGACCCCAAAACGGTTCAATATCTGGCAGGCCATGAAAGCAGCAAAATTACCATGGACATCTACGCAAAGGTCAAATACAACAGACCGGATGAGCTGGTCAGAACGATGGGCAATGCATTTGCTCAATGGGATGCTGTACGAGCATAAGGCGAAACAATAAAATAGGAAATGGAGCAGGAGCGAGGCAAGGATGTCTCGCTCTTTGTTTTACATAGGCCGTATCTTTGATTAAATTTGGACTTTCTGATAAAAAGAGAGTGTAGATACGGAAACTGCACGTAATCAAGAAAGGAAGGTCAAAGATGGCTAAGAAAAAAACGGAGGTTCCGCAGTACGGAACTGTTATGAGAAAAGGAATCCCATATTACAGAACCCGGATTCTGGATGCGGATGGCAAGCAGGTGAGCTTGTATGCTGCCACCTGCGAGGAATTGTATGAAAAGCAATTAGAGGCGCGGCGCGAGGTAGAGGAGATTATCTTTCGCCGGCAGCATCCGACGGTGGCTGAGTATTGCGAGAAGTGGCTACTGATGCAATCAGCAAAGGTATCTACGGCTACATTGAAGGGATATACCACCGACATGAAGAATTACATCATCAAACCTTTGGGAGAGATGTATATGGAGGAAGTGACGGCTGATGATATTCGACTGGCACTTGTGCCGCTGTCGAATAAATCGGAGGGGTTATACAGTACGGTGAATATGCTTCTCAAGTGTATTTTCTACTCGGCGGAGCGCAGCCAAATACTTGAGTATAACCCCTGTGTAGGAATATCGGGAAAGGGCGGAAAGCCAGCGAAAAAGAAGGATGCACTGACAGACCAGCAGGTAGAGGTGCTTCTGGATACGGTCCGGGGACTTCCACCTTATCTGTTTATTATGCTCGGCCTGTATTCGGGCCTACGCCGGGAAGAAATCCTTGCACTGCAATGGGACTGTGTATTTCTGGACGAGTCTACGCCTTATATCTCGGTGAGGCGGGCATGGCGCACAGAGCATAACAGGCCCGTGGTTTCTACGGTGCTAAAGACTAAGGCGGCAAAAAGAGATATTCCAATCCCCAAGTGTTTGGTTGATTGCCTGCGGGAAGCCAAGGCAGTCTCCAGATCAGACTATGTGATTGCGGACAGCGAAGGACAGCCTTTAGCTGCATCGCAGTTTCAACGGGTGTGGCAGTATGTAGTCGTCCGGTCCACCAAACCCCGCAATTACTATAAGTATGTGAATGGGCAGAGCATCAAATACACAGTGGAGCCAACGCTGGGTATGACACAGAAGAACAATCCCAATATCCAATATACGCTGGATTTTGATGTTACCCCACACCTGTTACGGCACACTTACATCACGAACCTTCTTTATGCAGGCGTTGATCCCAAGACAGTTCAGTACCTTGCAGGACATGAAAACAGCAAAACAACTATGGACATTTACGCAAAGGTGAAATATAATAAGCCAGAGGAGTTGTTCGAGGTAGTGAACAGCGCGCTTTAACTGGCGGGATGCTGATTGAAAATGCACCATTTTCCTTGGTTAAGGAATAGGACAACTGAACATTGAAAAGCCGGAAAAGCCCGGAATACCAAGGAAAATCGGCGCTCAAAGGAGTTTAGTACGGTCTGAAGGCTGCCCGCCGCGCTCCCCAGTTCTCCAAGCGCTGATTTCAGCCCGTCCCTTTTATGCAATCAAAATCCCCGAGGCCCTGCGGCTTCGGGGATTTTTCTTTTTATGTACAGTCACCGTTTCAGCCGGTAAAAGCGCTGATTGCCCTCCTCCAGAGGGACCACGATCTGTTGTTCCGCCAGCTGGTTCAGCAGGATGCAGGCCCGGGCCCGGCTCACCCCCAGCAGGGCTGCCAGCTCGGCCGAGGAGGCCCGGGAGTAGTTGGTGAGATGTTCCACAATGGCGGCCTTCTGGACCGCATCCTGGGCCGGCGCCGGAACCTGCAGGGCGCTGCTGACCGGCACCACCAGCCCTGCCGACATGGACAGGGTCAGGGTGATCCGCTCCGGGTCAAACTGCTCCCGAATCACCGGCGGCGGCCAGCCCTGGGCGTTCCAGACGTTGTAAATGTTGGGCAGGCCCCGGCCGGTGCCGGTGCCCACGTCGATCAGATTGAGCATCCGGGTCAGTGCGCTGTTGCGGGGGTCCGAGATGCCCCCGCTGAGAGCCTCCGGCAGACCGATTCGGAAGCCGCCCGGGTTGATGAAGGTGATATTGTCGGGCCGCCGGGTGATTTCCACCCCCTGGCGGCTGTGAAAGTCGGCATTGTCCAGGCAGTTGGCCAGGGCTTCCCGCAGGGCATTCCGCACCGGCTCCTGAGACAGGCCCCGGTCCAGCCGCCGGGATACCCCGCAGTAAAAGTCATAGAGGCCGCCGCTCCAGGTCCCCGAGGAGGACAGCAGGCGTCCGGTCCAGGGGCCGCCCGGGACGGCCTGTTCCCGGTAGTCCAGCTGATAATTGGGAAACACCTGCCGGATGGCCGGTTCCCGGCCAAACATCAGCAGGCCGGCGACGGTGGGGTGCAGTTTCTGGTCTGCGCCCCGGTCCGCGGCGCCAATCCAGCGGAGAAACTCATTGTCGCTGTCCTGCTGGGAAATGTGCCCGGGCCGGCAGGCCTCCATCCGGGCCCGGTAGCGGCAGAGGCTGTTCCTGTCCAGCACATCCAGAGAGACATCCTCCAGCAGGGTCATGTCCTGGGTTTTGACGGCAGCGTCCCGCTGCATGGCCCGCACTTCTTCGGGGGTGCAGCGGTAATCCCCCTCTCCGCTCCGCCGGTAGGTGCCCCACATGGGGTCCCCCTCGATGTAGATGGGGCGGTCGGTGCGCTGGGCCCGGGGCACCCGAATCACCAGAATCCGCCCGCCGCCGGTCTCCTCGATGGACAGGCTCCCCCGGGAGAGGATGTTGACGCTGACCCGGTTGGGATCGTTGACGATCTCCCAGAATTCCTCTGCCAGCCGCTGGGGCGCCGGAAGTTCCAGCGCGTGGAGGGACTTGTCGGGCAGTTCCTCCACCCCCAGCAGGAGCAGACCGCCCATGGTGTTGGCAAAGGCAGAATAGGTCTCCCACAGGCTCTTGGGCAGACCGCCCATCGCCTTCTTGGCCTCGATGCGGTTGTTTTCGCGGTATTGTTCCAGATGATCCAGGTCGATCACAGGCGGGCACCTCCTTGCAGGTTGGACGGCCGTATGTTATTCTTATCATATCATAGGCCGCGGCGGGAAGCAAACGAAACCTTTGCCCGCCGGGACCAAACCGGTGTAAACGGAAGCCCTTCGGTTCATAATGAAAGATACAAAAGGAGGCAGACAAGATGTGCACCAGTATCGCGATGCAGCAGGGCGGCGGCCTGTTCGGCCGCAACCTGGACCTGGAATATTCCTTTGGGGAACAGGTGGTGGTGACGCCGCGGCAGTATCCCCTGCGGTTCCGGCGTCAGCCGCCGCTGGACCGGCATCTGGCCATGGTGGGGATGGCCCACATGGCGGATGGACATCCCCTGTATGCGGAGGCCGTCAACGAGGCGGGGTTGTATATGGCGGGGCTGTATTTCCCGGGGAATGCCTGGTATGAGCCCGAGGTGGCGCCGGAATGGGACGCCGTGGCTCCCTATGAGCTGATCCCCTGGGTGCTGGGCAGCTGCGAGACGCTGGCCCAGGCCAAAGAGAAGCTGGCCCGATTCCGGCCGCTGGGGGTGGCCTTTGCGGAGGGGCTGCCCCTGGCAGCCCTCCACTGGCACATTGCCGACAAGACCGGGGCCGCCGTGCTGGAAGCCACCCGGGACGGGGTCCATCTCTACGACGACCCGGTGGGGGTCCTCACCAACAACCCGCCCTTCCCCTTCCACCAGCTGAACCTGCGGCAGTACCAGGCCCTCACCGCCCGGCCCCCGGAAAACCATCTGGCGCCGGGGGTGGATCTGGCCCCCTTTGGCCAGGGCATGGGCGCCCTCGGCCTGCCGGGCGACGCCTCCCCGGCGTCGCGGTACGTCCGGGCCGCCTTCAGCAAGCTGAACAGCCCCGACCAAGGGGATGAGCTGACCCGGGTTACCCAGTTCTTCCACCTGCTGGACACGGTGGCCATGGTGCGGGGAACCGTCCTCACCCCCGAGGGGAAATACGACCTCACCACCTATTCCTGCTGCTGTGCCGGAGGAACCTACTATTACAAGACCTACGGCAACAGCCGGATCACAGCGGTTCGCATGGCCGGGACCGACCTGGAAAGCGACCAGCCCATGGCCTTCCCCCTGCGGGAGGCGCAGGACGTAGCCTTTGAGAACTGATTCCGCAGCCAACAAAACAAAACCGGCATACCCCGGGCTGACAGAGCCTCGGGAATGCCGGTTTTTCGTTTCAGACGCCTGCACTTGGGTCTGGAAATCGCACAATGGGAATCACAGGATCAGCGGGCAGAGCACCGCGGTCAGGATGCCTGCAAACACCAGGGACAGGCTGCTGACCGCCTCGGCGGTCTGGCTGATTTCGGCCGCCTTGGAGGTGCCCACCACGTGGGCCGACGTGCCAAAGGCCACGCCCTGGGCCACCGAATTCTGCAGCCGCAGAGCCTTGCACAGGGCGGGGCCCAGGATGCTGCCCAGAATACCGGTCAGGATGATGGCGGCCGTGGTGATGGCGGGCTCGCCGCCGGCGGCCTCGCTGACCACAATACCCATAGCGGTGGTGATGCTCTTGGGCATCAGGGAAACGGTCAGCACCTCATTCAGGCCGCACAGGCGGGTCAGCAGCCACACAAAGCCCAGGCTGGTCAGGGTGCCGGCGGTGACGCCGGCCAGAATGGCGGGCAGATTGTGCCGCAGGCGGCTGAACTGGGCATACAGCGGGATAGCCAGGCAGACGGTGGCCGGGGTCAGCAGCCAGGAGAAGGTGGCGCAGCCTTCCTGATAAGCCTCATTGGACACGCCGGTGAGGACCAGAACCACACCGGCCAGCAGAGCGCCCACCAGAATCGGGTTAAAAATCGCCATGCGGGTTTTCTGCTGGAACATACGGCCCAGCTCATAGGCGCCAAACGTCAACAGGATCGCAAACAGCGACGATCCGAAAAGAAACTCACTCATCGGAAACCTCCTCCGCCTGGGCGGCGTTTTCGGTCTGGCTGGAAGCATCCAGCAGGCCCTGGGTTACCAGGCCGCTGACGGCGAACACCACCACCGTCGAAAGCACAATGATGGCCAGGACCGCCGGCCAGACGCTGGCCAGCAGCGGCCAGCTGTCCATCAGGTCCACCGACGGCGCAATGAACAGCACCGGCATCAGGCCCAGCAGGAACTGACCGCAGTCCTGCACGGAACTCAGTTTCAGTTTTCCGCTTTCCAGCGCTGCGAACAGAAGCACCAGGCCCCACACCGCCGCCGGGACCGGCAGCGGGACAGCCGCATGCAGCACTTCACCTGCCAGGGTGAAGCCGATAATCCACAAAAATTGACGCAGATAATGCAAAACCAATCCCCTTCTTTTCATTTTCAATATCATTGATTCTTATCATCCCACAGCCCCTCTATGGACCATGCAGCGGCTATTGTACCACAATCCCCTCCCCTGTACAATGTGCAAACCATCCCATATTCTTCCCCCATTTTCACGCTTTTTTGAAAAAAAGCTTTGCAAAAAACTTTACTGGGTACCATACACTCTGGCCGCTCTTTATACCGTTTGTGGAGGTTGCAAGCCATGCCGCGCTCACGTTACGTCCGGCCTGCGGCCGGGTACGATGCAAACTGCCTCATAGCCCGGTTTTCTGAACCGCAGAAAAGCTCCATCTTGCGGTGCCCTGAATTTTCAAGCATGATGCTTGAAAATTCAGACCGCGGCGTCAAGGGCTGAAACACAGAGTACATTCTCTATACCGGATATTTTCCGTACAACAAACAATGCGAGGGCCAGCTCGTAAGAGCCGGCCCTCGCAGAGGGACCCTATCTTTCGTGACGCAAAAGTTCTTTTGTTTTGGTGCGATCAACAACAGAAGGAATAGTGGTTAATTATTCCCCTTTGTCGCCACATCGGATGGGTTATTTACCCGAATCTCAGGCGGTCTCTTGCCCAAGATCCCTTACATCACGCCCGGCTATGGTGCTGCCGGGGTGTTATAAGTAAAGTTAACTTTTATATGCTGTTACCAACAGATTACAGGTCGTGCTTGGCAGGGGTGCGGGTAACAGTGAAAGCAACAACGTAGCCAGTCACATTGCCCAGACTATCATCCACGGACTGCACAGCCATATTGCCAGTATACTCAAAAGTATAGTAGCAATCAGCTGCCGAAGCGGTAGAGCTGCTCTTCACATCATTGCCCTTAACAGGAAGACCTGCAAGCTTGATGGCACCAGTCATGACATACTGATCCTCGATTGCAGCAGCAATTTTCTTTGCAACATAGGTATCATTGGAATCACTGGTCTTCACGACAGCAACAACAGTAGTAGTCTGCTTGTCATCATCCTTGCTGACAACAGTAGTATCCAGCGGAGCCAGTTCATCATCCTTCAGATCGGTGTCAAACTTCACCAGATTCTCCTTTTTGAAGTTCGACATAGAGTTCTGATAGCCATAGTAGGCAATCATCTCATTCAGCGTATCCTGCAGGCTCGAATCTGCAGTAAAGGTCACTTTCTTGGTGATGTCTTCATCCAGCTCAGCAACCACTTTGCTGACCAAGTCATTGGTCTCAGGAACCTCACTGGAAGAGCTAGAGCTGCCCTTATCACCACAAGCGGTCAGCATGCTGATGGCCATAACGCCAGCGAGCATCAGAGAAGCAATCTTCTTGAGTTTCATAATGAATTTTTCCTCCTTAATGGTGTAAAAAGATAGAGACCCAAAACAG